>CAJJVE010000022.1:0-14990 GCA_905196265.1 uncultured Collinsella sp.
CAAGCGGTCAGATCCGCACGAGAGGACCAACACCACGTCGGTATCGGCCTTGGGAACGATACGGTCCTCCCCCAGGCGATCAACACGCACAATGCCCGAAGTCGTCTGCGGCACAAAGGCATCGCGCACCGTCTCGACCAAAAAGCGAGACGCAGTCGAATCAAGGTAAACCGAGACACGCACCGGTGTATCGGAATCCTTCTTAACAGACGCGCCCATCTTAAAAGCGCTGGTCAACTTATCTACGGGAATCTTCATGACAAACCCCTCCAGCGGTTACGCGGCGCCCGAACGATGCCGCCATATGGATTGTACGATACCCACCGTTAGCAACTGAATCATCATCGACGACGAACCAAAACTAATAAACGGCAGCGGAATACCGGTAATCGGCATCATGCCAATGCACATGCCGATGTTCTCGAAGGTTTGGAACGCCCACATGCCAACGATACCCACGCACGATAGGCGCAAGAACAGTGACTCGCACTTAAAGGCAACGCGGATCGTCGAGAAAATCAGCAGCACGTAGAGGCACAGGAGCAAAAAGGAACCGCAGAAGCCGAACGTCTCGGACAGGAAGGCGAAGACGAAGTCGGTGTGGAACTCGGGCAGAAAGCCACCGGCCGACTGCGTCGCGTGGCCCAAGCCCTTACCAAAGAAGCCACCCGAGCCGACGGCAATGAGCGACTGTTGCAGGTTGTAGGCATCATCCGAATCGGCTTTGTCGGGGTCGATGAAGACTGTCAGGCGGTTCATCTGATACTGCTTGATAAGCACATCGTGGCCAAGGAGCGAATCAAAGACCGAGTCGAGCGCCAAGATGAGCGCAATCAAACCAACCAGCAGGGCCAAGGTCGACAGCACCCATTCGCGGCGCGCACCGCTCATGCAGATGACGATTGCGCCCGACACCAGCACGACCAGACCCGAGCCCAGGTCGCCCATGGCGACGACGGCCAAAAACGGAATGGACAGCATGCCGCAGAGCTTAATGTAGTCGCGGACGGTATCGATACGCCCGTTGTACTGCGAGCCAAGCGTGGCCATAAAGAAGATGGTGATGAGCTTGGCGAGCTCAACGGGCTGGAAGGTCAGGCCGATACCGGGGATCTTGATCCAGCCCGTCATGCCCAGACCGCCCGTATAGGACAGGCCCGGAATCTTGGGCGAGAAGATCACAATAAGGTCAATGACGAGCAGCGCCGTCGAGAAATTGGAAATGCCACGCAGGTCGGTGCGCCAGACGAGCACCGCCAGCACCGCGCCAATGCCAATGCCCAGCAGGTGGCGCGAAAACGAGGCATCGGCCTTAAACTGCGAAGCCGACCAAATGATGATGGCGCCATAGGCAACGAGCGCGACGGTAGCCAGCAGCACACCGATATGCACCTTTTGGCGAAACGTGCTACGCGAAGCCGAAAGTTGCTTGTTGACGCGGTCCAGGCTGCTGCGAGAACCGGTTTTGGTTGAGCGGAACAGGTCCGCCGGCGAAAAGTCCATCGCAACCTCCTATCGAACCGAGGAATCGCCCGAGGCCGAAGAGGTATCGGGCTCGTCATAAATCACGCCGAGTACATCGCGCACAACATGCATCGCGGTATCTGAGCCGCCACCGCCTTGCTCCAAGATGGTGGCAATCACGTACTTAGGATCGTCAGCAGGGGCATAGGCGCAGAACCACGCGTATTCGTCCTCGCCGCTTTTCTCGCCCGTGCCCGACTTGCCGTATACCTGCGGCGTCAGGGTGCCAAAGTGAGCCGCCAAGGACGTCGATGCCGTGTAAATCACGTCGTGCATGCCATTGCGAACAAGAGTCAAATCCGAATCGCTGTTGATCTTAGCCTCCAGGCGCTTCTTCTTGCCCTTGCCGTTGTACTTATAGGCATCGCCGTCGCCATCGCGCGACACGGCGGACAAAAACACGTGAGGCACGTACTGTTTACCGCCGTTGGCAAGACCCATATAGGCGCACGCCATCTGCAGGGGCGTCACCAGGATGTCGCCCTGGCCGATGGCAATGTTGGTCATATCACCGGCATTCCACTTGCGGTCCTCGGCAGAGGCGTCGGTGAAGTACGACTCTTTCCACTCGGCATCGGGAATACGGCCCGCGCCCTCACTCGGCAGATCGATACCGCAGGTCTTGCCTAGGCCCCAGCGACGAAAGACCTCCTGCAGGCCCTCGGGATGTTGCTCGTCATAGAAGAACGCTTTGCCCATGTCGTAGAAGACAGGGTCGCACGAGTTGGCGATACCCGACTGCAGCGTCATGGTGCCGTGGCCAGACGTCAGCCAGCAGCGCTTGCCCCAAGCCTTGCCCAGGCCCGTCCAATAGCCCGTGCAGTTGGTTGTCTGCGTTGAAGTGTAGGTTCCAAACTCAAGGCCCGCCAAGGCCGAGAGCGGCTTAATGGTCGAAGCCGACATGTACTGGCCGCTAATAGCGCGGTTGAGCAGTGGGTGCGAACCCTCGTCGTCGTTAAGCTCGGTCCATACGTCGTTGGAGACACCACCGATAAACACGGACGGATCAAACTTGGGCTCGCTCGCCATGCCCAGGATCTCGCCATTGTTGGGATCGAGGCACACCACGGCGCCGTTGCCGGCATTGCTGTAGCCCGTGGTCTTGGCGAGTTCGATAGCGCTCGCAAGCGCCGTCTCGCAGGCTTGCTGAATCTTGAGGTCAAGCGTGAGCTTAATGTCGGAGCCGGCCTTGGCAGGCACGGCGCCGGCCTGTCCGGTCACGTTGCCCGAGGCATCGACCTTCACCGTCTGCTCGCCGCGAATACCCTGCAGCAAGTTCTCGTAGTAGCTCTCGACGCCCGCCTGGCCCACGATATCACCCGACTGGTACGTAATCTGACCGGCGGCGCTATCGTTATCGCCCGAAGCCTTCTTGTTCTGCGCCTCGAGCTGCTCGGAGGTAATGGTGCCGGTATAGCCCAAAATGTGACAGGCTGTCTCGCCGTACGGGTACTGGCGCTCGGTGCGCTCGGCAATCTTCACGCCCGGGAACTCGCCGGCATGCTCCTGAATATAGGCAACCGTGGAGCGGCGCACGTCCGTCGCGATGGTATGCAGGCTCTGAGCGCCCTCAGAATTGTCCTGGATATTGCGCAGCACCGCGACGTAGGGCATACCGAGCACGTTGGCAAGATGGCGCACCAGCACGGTGTCATCGGCCAGGTCGCGATAGGCGACAACGGCAAGTGAGGGACGGTTTTGCACAAGTGCCACGCCATTGCGATCAAGGATTCGCCCGCGCACAGCCGGCGTAGTGACGGTACGGGTCTGGTTGTTCTTGGCCTGCTTGTCGTAGTAGTCCGACGAAACCATCTGCATGCCCCACAGCTTGACGGCGAGCGCGGCGAACATCGCTCCCACGCCTGCGGTGAGGATGGAGAAGCGACCCTTGAAGGCGGTCGCGGCGGTATTGCCCTCGCCCTCGGTGGCGCGCGGGGCCGTTCCATGCTGCGTGTCGTAGGTAAAACGGGAATCGCCGCGGCGCATGATGACCAGCGCGACCACAATGGCCACGACGAGCACGATACCGGCGATGATAACCGTCATCTGGGAAGACATCTTTGAGCCTCCCCTATTTGAGTTTGCGGGTCTTGGGCTTAAAGCGCATGCCCGTCTGATGACCACCGCGTGCGGAGAATCCGTAACCGGACTGCGGCACGACACCGGACATCAAAAACGGAATGGCAACCAGACCCGTCAGGATCGAAGACGGCAGCGCATGACCAAAAACAGCCACCACAAAGCTCGTCTCCAAACCCATAAACAGCAAGATGATGCTGTAGACCACGTTGATGGCAAGCGCGAAGGCGCCCACGGTAATACCGCGCGCGCTCGGGGAGCCGCCCGTCTGACCGGCCGCGCTGTGCACCAGGGCAAAACTGCCCACCGTCAGCAGCAGCGACATAACGCCCACCGGCACGGCAGCGGAAAGATCATAGAAAAGGCCGCTGCAAAAACCGCAGACGACAGCCCGCGTGGGATCGCCCGAGAACACGCTCAGGCACACCAGGATAATCATAAAGTTGACGCGACCGCCCGCAATGGAGATCTGCGGCGCCAGGCCTGCCTGCAGCAGCACACACACAATGGCGGCGATTGCAAACGTGCGGGAGCTCGCCCCCTGCTCGTGTAGATCCATGGACATGCCCCCTATTCGCTCGAGCCGGAATCGGTCGTCTCGGACGTGTCGGAACTGTCATCCGAGCTCTCGTCCTTCGTCTTGGTCGCAGCATCGCGCGAGGTGCCCTGCGGCGTGCTGTTAGCAGAGCTCACGTCCTCGTCCGAAGCCGACTGCTCGTCGGTTAGCGAGGTGATGACGAGCACCTCCTCGTTATTCTCTGCCGTGGTCTGGGCACGTACGACGATGGTGTAATACACATCGTTGGCCGACTTCTCCACCGAGGAAACGGTGCCGAGCGGCAGGCCCTTGGGGAACACGCCGCCGATGCCAGAGGTCACGATGATGTCGCCCACTTTGACGTCAGAGTCGACGCTCACGTACTCAAGGCGCAGGGTGCCATCAGGCTGGCCCTGCAGCATACCCTGGGCGCGCGTGTCCTGCACCATAGCCGACACGCCCGAGTTCTCGTCGCCAATTAGGCGCACGGTAGAGGTCTTGGCCGATACCTCGATAATCTGGCCGATGACACCAGCAGAACTCGTCACGGGCATGTTGATGGTAAGACCGTCGGCAGAGCCCTTGTCGATGGTAACGGTCGAGGTCCAGGCATCGCCCGACGCACCGACGATACGAGCAGCGGTCGACTTGAGGTTGTAGGTCGATTGCAGCCCGACCAGGCCCTCCAGGCGCTCGGCAGTCTTTTGAGCCTCGGAAAGCTCGGCGACCTTAGAGGTCAGCACCTCGTTTTGCTTCTTGAGGTCGTCGAGCGACTCCTGCGAAGCCGTGAGGTTGGAGAACACGTTGCCAATCGCGTTGAAGGGAGCCGCCACGGCCGAGCCCAAAAAGCGCACCGGCGAGGTAATCGTCGTCACACCCGAGCGCACGGCATGAATCGGCCCGGCCTCGCCCTCACGGATATAAAACGTGAGCAGCAACACCGAAATCAGGCTGAAAACAATCAACGGGCGCATACCCGTTGATTGTCGCTTGGTATTCAGATTTGGAGAGAAACCCGAAGATCGTGCCAAATGGAATCCACCTTTTGGAAATTAAGCATTGGTTTGGACGAAGCCACCGTCAAAGGCGTTGGCCTCGAGCACGCGGGCGCAGCCGTTTACGACGTTATCGAGCGCCGTGGGGCTGACGTTGACCGAAACGCCGGTCTCGTCGCGCAGGCGCACGTCGAGACCTCGCAGCAGCGCACCGCCGCCGGTCAGCAGAATGCCGTAGTACATAAGGTCCGAGGCAAGATCGGGCGGCGTGGCGTCCAGAGCGTCCTTAACGGCCTTGGCCATCTCGTCGAGCGGCTTGTTAAGCGCGCGACGAATCTCCTCACTCTCGATACGTACGGTCTTGGGAAGGCCCGTGATAACGTCACGGCCGTTGACCTCGACGTCGAGCTCATCCTTGAGCGGAACGGCAGAGCCGACCTTGATCTTGATGTCCTCGGCCGTGCGCTCGC
Source organism: uncultured Collinsella sp. (assembly GCA_905196265.1). Lineage (GTDB taxonomy): Bacteria > Actinomycetota > Coriobacteriia > Coriobacteriales > Coriobacteriaceae > Collinsella. Next base: position 5,607 of record CAJJVE010000022.1, read on the forward strand.
CGATAGCCAGGTTGTAGGCATCGCGAACATGGGTGAGGATAGCCTGGTCGAACTCGTCGCCGGCAATGCGGATGGACTGCGACACGACAATACCGCCCATAGCGATAACGGCGACCTCGGTGGTGCCGCCGCCGATATCGATGACCATGGAGCCCGTGGGCTCCTCGACGGGCAGGTCGGCGCCGATGGCAGCCGCCATGGGCTCCTCGATTAGATAGGCCTGGCGAGCGCCGGCCTGGATCGTGGCCTCAAAGACGGCGCGCTTCTCGACCGACGTGACGCCGGAGGGAACGCAGACGACGACGCGTGGACGCGGAGTCCACGGATAGCGCTTCTCGGAAGCTTTGTCGATAAAGTAGCGAAGCATGGCCTCGGTGACATCGAAGTCGGCGATAACGCCGTCCTTAAGGGGACGAACGGCCACGATGTTGCCGGGCGTGCGGCCGAGCATGCGCTTGGCCTCGATGCCGACTGCCAGGATGCGCTCGTCGTTCTTGTCGATAGCGACAACGGAGGGCTCGCGGATGACGATGCCCTTGCCGCGCACGGAGACGAGCGTATTGGCGGTGCCGAGGTCGATGGCGAGATCGCCCGCATAGCTACCGAAGAACATATCCATCAAAGAAAACAACGCAACTCCTGATGTGTTGGATGATTGCTGGAAAACTACTAGCCCATCATATTAGCGCAAGCCCGGCACCTCACTTGCGGTGAAGCGCCGGGCAGAGCCAAATCCCATAAGGTCACTACTGGTTGTCAGCGGCAGAGAAATCGATATCGAAGGAGGAAACGGCCCAACCGATATGGTTGTCGGAGCGCACGAATTTAACGGTGTACTCCTGCTCGCCGCCCTTGGACAGCGAAGCCTTCACCTTGGCGGTGGTCTCGGTCATAGACTGATCCATACCCTCGATGGAGACGGTGGCACCCTGCGGGATCGAGGAGATGATCATCGTCTTGGCGTCCTCGGACAGGCTCGAGGCCAGGCAGGACTCGGCCTTGGCGGTATCGCCGTCACCGGCAGCCTGGAACAGGTCGGTGATGACGGACTCCTGCGAGGGGTAGCCCATGCCGCGCGTATAAGCATAGCCAAGACCGCCGGCAGCGATCACGATAAGCAAAAGCAGCACCAGGAAGATCTTAAGACCCGTGTGGCGGTGGCGACGACGAACCTTGGCCTGTTTGCGGTCCTGCTGGACCATCTCGGACTCAGACAGCGTAAAGAAGCCGGTGTCAGAGGGGTCGGGCATAAACTGACCGGTCGCGCCCGTGGGATCAAGCGGGTCGACAGCGGGAGCGTCCATCGCGGGAGCCGGAGCCGTGGACATGGCCGTCTGGGCCGAAAGCGCAGCGAGCGAGTCGTGCACGCGGGCAAGCTCATCGGCCTGCTCGGGCGTGAGCTGGTAGATGCCATCGGCGGTAGCGGCGTTAAAGGCATCGAGCGCATCGGAGGGACGACCGGCGGCGGAAAGCGCCTGGCCCATGCCGGCGTTAAGGGCGCGCGTATCGTCGCGCGGGCCGGCAAAGTCGATAGCCGTGCGGTAGGTCTCAACGGCGTCCGCGGGGCGGCCGAGCTTGATAAAGCAGCGGCCCAGATCGCCGAGGGCAGCGGCAGGAGCCGGGTTGGCGCCGTCGATGGCAGCCTGACGGAAGGCAGTACCGGCGTTGGCGTAGTCGCCCGACTGGAACAGCGCGTTGCCCAGACCCAGGTAGGCCTTAAAAGGCGTGGCGTAGGAAGCGTCCTGGGTAGCTGCAGAGAACGCCTGGGCAGCCGTGGTGTAGTCGCCCACCGCGGCGAGTGCCTTGCCGCGGTTGGTGAGCAGGGCGCCGCGCTTGCCATAGGCGCCGTCGTTGAGCGCGGCGGCGTAGGCCTCGGCGGCCTCGGCGTACATGCCCAGATGCATCAGGGCATTGCCGCGCAGGTGGTCGGCCTCACCCATGATCTCGTTGGGAGTCTTTGCCGCACCAAGCATCTGGGCGGCAGCGGAAAAATCACCCGCGCGATAAGCGGCGCGGCCCTGTTGGATCAGCTGGCTATTCAAGGAAGTCCCCTTTACTCGTGAACGATCTCGACATGAACGATCTCGTCGCCGGCGCGCAGCTGCGAGATGACGTCGAGGCCCTCGACCGTGGTGCCAAAGACGGTATAACCGGAATCGAGGTTGTGCTGGGCACCCAGGCAGAAGTAGAACTGCGAGCCCGCGGAATCGGGATCCATGGAGCGGGCCATGGCAAGTGCGCCGTCAACATGGCTGTTACGCGGATTGGTGGCAAACTCGCCCTTGATGCAGTAGCCGGGGCCGCCGGTACCGGGCATGCCGTCGGGGCCCTCAAGGCCGGCAGCAACGTCGGCGCCGGACATATCGCGGGTATTGGGGTCGCCGCCCTGGATCACAAAGCCGGGCACATAGCGATGAAACTTAAGGCCGTCATAGAAGCCCATCGTGGAAAGCTCGCAGAAGTTCGCCACATGGATGGGGGCGCCCTCACCGTCAAACTTGACCTTGATGGTGCCCTTCGACGTCTCGATCACCGCGCACTCGTCACCAACGAGCTGGTACTCGGGCGTATAGAGCTCTTTCTTAAAACCAAACATGTGGTTCCTTCCTCGTGCGTTTAAAGCATATTTGTACGAATTGTAGCAATAAGCACGGGCTTCCATCAATTGCGCACGCAGGTTATGCCGCCGGAGGGCAACAAATTACGAACGCTGCTGCGGCCTCCATGCGCTCACGTTGGCGTCGTACTGGTTAAGCGCGCTGTTGCCGCCTTGTGCGATGGGCGCCAGAATCTCGCTCTGACGGGCGCTCAGCGACTCGCCGTCGGGAATGGACAGCGAGATATCCCAACTCTGGCAGATCACGTCGACGCGCTCGTACATCCACTGGGCAAGCTGCTTTAGATGATCGATGTCCTCCGCATAGACCGTGTCGTCCTGAACCTTGAGGTTGTTGAGCTCATCTTGGGTCTTTTTAATCTGATCGCGCAGGGCATAGGCGCTCTGCGACAGCTCCTGGCGGGTGGAAAGCGGCGTACGCAGATAGCCGCTGTTAAACGAATCGATGACCTCACCGATCTGATCATTGTTGTACGACACAATGGTCTGGTACAGGCCGTCGAGCCTGGCATAGAGCTGGTCGTCGGTTAGGACGGTCTCCTCCTGAACGACCTCGGAAGCATCCTCTTGCTTGGGCTCTTTGTCGGTGGCCTCGCCCTTTTGGCGCGACGGAAAGGTGGTCTTGGCGGCCTGGCCAAACTGGTCGTAGAAGCCGGGCATGACGCCCATGGGATCGGCAGTCACAAACCAATAGGCACCACCGCACACGGCGGCGAGCACCGCGATGACAATGATCGGCTTGGGGATATGGCGCTTGTGCTTGTGATAGGCATCCTCGTCGGGGTGGACCTTGCGCTTGGGCTTTTGCTTTTTGGGCTGGACGTCATCGCGCAGGGACACCGGCGTGGGGATATCGACCTTGGGGATGCCAAAGTCCTTATCGAAGGCAGGCAGCACGCAGGTCTCGTTGGGGTCGGCTGCGTCGGAGAGCACCGCGGCGGCAGATGTCGGCGCGTGGGGCACCTCGGTATCGATCTGCTCCTGCGTCAGGCGTGGAAAGCCGGCCGTGCGCCCTGCGGCCAGGTCGGATGCGGCCGCGTCCTCGGAAAGGATGCCAGGCGCGGGGCGTCCACACTTGGGACAGGTACGGTCATGCGGGGACAGACGGGCGCCGCAGCCGTCGCAGAACACGAACTCGGTATGCTCGGGGCCATCGCCCGGACCAACGTATGCGTTGCAATAGGGGCAGAACGAGGCGCCGTCCTCGATGGTCTTTAGGCAATGCGGGCAGATCACGGCATCCTCTTTCCGAAGCAATTCAAACAATTGAGGTTAGAGCATAACATCGACACGGCCCCACAAGCGCAAGGCACCAATTCAACATCCCCGCTCACCCCTAAGTTGCGGTGAAATAGGGACTGAATAGGAGGTTAAAACGCTTAAACTGTCCCTATTTCACCGCAACTTAGGGAGCCGTTGGGGCTAGTCTTTCTTTACGGGCTTATTCTTCTTGCTGGGCATCGATACCTTGATGCCCTGGGCCGATTTGGTCACGCGGGAGCGCTTGGCACCGGCGCCCTTCTTTTTCTTGGGCTGGGTCTGGGCCACACCCTCGAGTGCACGGGCCTCGGCCTCGCGGACAGTGCGTTCCTCGCGGCGCTGCGCCATATCGGCGGCAACGCGCTTGGCAAAACGCTCGGCGGTCGATCCCGTCGAACTCACCTTGCCGCCGCCGCGACCCAGGCGAACGCGCACGCCACGGCCAAAGCCGGTAGCCGCATGACGGCGACGGGGCTTAAGCGAGTCCATCATCGCGCAGGTAAAGACAACGATAACCGCCAAGATGATCATCTGACCCATCGACAGGTTGGCGATGGACAACAGCCCCGGGAACCCGATAACGCCCGTCAGGATGCCGGCGACGACAAAGACGAAAAGCACCACGCGCAAGGGCGTGAGAGGCTGCGAGATACGCCAGATCAGGCTGACACTCGCCGCGCACGACGTGAGCAGGCACATGGTCGAAAGCGTAAGCTGGCTAAAGCCAAATACGCGCGCCACGAAGATATCAAGTGCCGCGGCCAAAATGACCGCAATCGACGCCGGCAGCGCACGCTTAAGCACGTTGGTCAAGAACGACCCCTTCACGCGGGCGTTGTTGGGCTCCAGGCCCAGCACAAAGCCCGGCGCGCCGATGCAGAAGAAGTTGATGAGCGTCATCTGAATGGGCTCGAAGGGATACGGCGGCAACGCGATGCACAGCGCCGCCAGGCCCATCGAGAAAAGCGTCTTGGTCAAAAAGAGCGCGGCAGAGCGCTGCAGGTTATTGATAGAACGACGGCCCTCGGCCACCACAGCGGGCATCGAGGCAAAGTCGTTGTCGACGAGCACAATCTCGGCCACATTGCGCGCGGCATCGGAGCCGGCGGCCATCGCCACGGAGCAGTCGGCCTCCTTGAGCGCCAGCACGTCGTTGACGCCGTCGCCCGTCATGGCCACGGTGTGCCCGCGGCGCTTGAGCGCCTGTACGAGCTCGCGCTTCTGCTGCGGCGTCACACGCCCAAAGACGTGGTAACGGTCCACTGCCGCATCAATCTTGGAAGGCGTATCGAGGGTTGTCGCGTCCACGTAAGCATCGGCGCCCGGCACGCCCACCACGCGCGCGATCGACGACACCGTACGCGGGTCGTCGCCGCTGATCACGTTGAGGGTCACGCCCTGCTCGTTAAAGTAGCCGATAGTCTCGGCTGCCGAGGTGCGAATCTCGTCACGAATAGTCACAAAGCCCACGGGCTCGGCCTCGCCCACCATGTCGCCGTCGGGCGTAAAGCCGTCCACGCGCGCCACCACGAGCACACGGCAGGTATCGGCGAGCTCGGCGACACGGTTCTCGACCTGTGAAAACACACGGTCCGAGAGCACAAACTGCGCGGCGCCCATCACATAGGAGCCCTGCGCAAACGACGCGCCGCTCCACTTTTTGGACGACGAGAACGGAATGACCGACAGCGGCTCGGACACCTCGACTGGACGGTCGGCGTAGTAGTTGAGCAGCGCCTGGCAGGTCTCGTTGGCATCTGCCGAGGTCGCACGTGCCACGTTGGCAAGCGCAAAGTCGAGCACCGTAGTCTCGACGGGGACAGCTGCCTCGTCCGAGTCCGCGCCAAAGCCAACACCCTCGACAGGCAGCGGATAGGTGCCCTCGACCTCCATACGGCCCGAGGTAATGGTGCCCGTCTTGTCCAGGCACAGCACGTCGACGCGCGCGAGCGTCTCGATGCAGTAGAGCTGCTGGGCCAGCACCTTGCGACGCGCTAGGCGCACCGTGGCGATCGCGAGCACCGACGAGGTCAGCAGCACCAGACCCTGCGGAATCATGCCCAGCAGGGCACCTACCGTGGACAGCAGCGCCGAAGAAGGCACACGACCGGCCAGCAGCTCGGAGAAACACCAGGAAAGCGCGCTATCGCCCGGGGTTCCCGCGGCATCCCACAGCTCGCTCACACTCGAGGAAAAGAGCGCCAGACCAAGCGGAATCATGATAATGCTCGCGAACCGCACGATGGCGTTGAGCGCGTTCATAATCTCGGAATTGACCTTTTTGACGTACTTGGCCTCGTTGTTGATCTTTGCCACGTAGTTATCGGCGCCGACATGGATCACGCGGGCGCGCAGCAGGCCCGAGTCGATAAAGCTGCCGCTCATGAGCTCGGAGCCTGGCTGTTTCTTAATGAGGTCGCTCTCGCCCGTCAGCAGGCTCTCGTTGACGAGCGCCTCGCCCGACACCACCACGGCGTCGGCGGGAATCTGGTCACCGCGCCCCAGGCGAATGATATCGTCGAGCACGATCTGGTCCAGGTCGAGCTCCACCTCGGCGCCGTCGCGCACCGCGATGGCCTTCTTAGAGGTGAGCAGCGTAAGCTTGTCGACCATCCGCTTGGAACGCATGGACTGAATGACGCCAATTGCCGTGTTCAAGAACACCACGAACAGGAACGTCAGGTTCTTAAACGAACCGGTCAGCAACACCAAAATCGCCAAGACCACGTTGATCAAGTTGAACAACGTGCAGAGGTTCTCGATGATGAGCTCGCGGACCGACTTGGTCTTGAGCTCCATGTTGCGGTTGATCTTCCCAGCGGCGATGCGCTCCTCGACCTCGGCGGTCGAGAGTCCGCGCTCGATATCCGTTGCTGCCATACCACGTCCCATCACGTCGCGTCGGTATAAGAAAACCGCCCGGACCATGCGAGGTTCGGACGGTCTTACGTTCGATGGTGCCCCATGTTGGATTCGAACCAACGGCCTTCTGCTCCGGAGGCAGACGCTCTAATCCCCTGAGCTAATAGGGCGAACGGTAGGCATTATACCCAAGTGCGCCACGGGCTAACAAAATAATAGAAAAAGCTTTGCAATTACGTGGGAGACGCGCCGCGACGGCGCGCTTTAGGCGGCAAAAGCGAGTCAGATAGTATAAACTCTCATGCACATATATAACGGCTCGCGATGCGGGCCGTTTTTGCAAGGACTATCCATCGAGGTGAGAGGCACACCATGATTGCGATTTTAAAGCAGAGCGCCAGCGACGAGGCCGTAAGCCACATCGTCAGCTGGATCGAGAAAAAGGGACTCAAGACCGACGTCTCGCGCGGCGAGAACGAGACCATCATCGGCCTGGTGGGCGATACGACCAAGATCGATCCGTTCCTGCTCGTCGTCGAGCGCGTGCAGCGCGTCTCCGAGCCGTTCAAGCGCGCCAACCGCAAGTTCCACCCCGAGGACTCCGTCATCGACTGCGGCCACGGCGTCAAGATCGGCGGCGACCAGTTCCAGGTCATCGCCGGCCCCTGCTCCGTCGAGGGCGAGAACCTCATCCGCATCGCCCGCCGCGTAAAGGCCGCCGGCGCCACGATGCTGCGCGGCGGCGCCTACAAGCCCCGCACCTCCCCGTACGCCTACCAGGGCATGGGTCCCGCCGGCCTGGACCTGCTGTGCGAGGCATCCGCCGAGCTCGACATGCCGATCGTCACCGAGATCATGGACCCGCGCGACGTGCAGGTCTTCCTCGACAAGAAGATCGACGTCATGCAGATTGGCGCTCGCAACGCCCAGAACTTCCCCCTGCTCAAGGAAGTCGGCAAGACGCAGACCCCGATTCTGCTCAAGCGCGGCATGTCCGGCACCGTCGACGAGCTGCTTATGGCAGCCGAGTACATCATGAGCGAGGGCAACGACAACGTCATTCTGTGCGAGCGCGGAATCCGCACCTTCGAGACCCGCACCCGCAACACCTTCGACCTCAACGCCGTGCCGGTGCTGCACCACCTGTCGCACCTGCCCGTCGTCGCCGACCCCAGCCACGCCACCGGTTACACCCGCTATGTTGAGCCCATGGCGCTCGCCGCGACTGCCTGCGGCGCCAACGGTCTGGAGATCGAGGTCCACGACGACCCGAGCCACGCTTGGTCCGACGGCGCTCAGGCCCTCACCCCCGACCAGTTCGACGACACCATGCGCCGCATCCGCGCCATCCGCGAGGTCGTCTGCCAAGAGACCGTTCAGGAGTAGGCCATGGGTACGGTGAGAAACGCACGCGTTAACCAGGGTGGCCCCAAGTGCGCCGGCATCGTGGGCCTGGGCCTCATCGGCGGCAGCTTTGCCCGCGGCTATGCGCAGGCGGGCGTCCGCGTGCTGGCGTGGGACCCCGATGACGACGTCATGACGGCCGCCAGCATGGGCACCGTTGCCGGCGAGCTCAACGACGAGACGCTCGGCGAATGCGACATCATCGTCCTGGCATGCAACCCCGAGGCCTGCATCGAGTGGCTCGAGGCGCACGCCCAGGCACTCGCCGACGCCACCGACACCGAGGCCATCATGGGCCCCGTGGTGATCGACACCGTGGGCGTCAAGGGTATCGTGTGCGAGCGCGCCTTTGAGCTTGCTCGCGAGCACGGTTTTTACTTTGTGGGCGCGCATCCCATGGCGGGCACGCAGTTCTCGGGCTACGCGCATTCCCGCGCCGACCTGTTCCAGGACGCACCGCTCGTGCTTGTACCGCCCGCAGTGGACGACGCACTAAAGCTGGAGCTTTTGGGCCAGGTGCGCGAGATGGTGCGTCCCTTGGGCTTTGGCAAGTTCAGCGTAACGAGCCCCGCCGTCGTCTCCAACGCCTATGTTAAGAGCCCGACCGCTCAGGTCCACCACGGCTTTTCGGCGGGCAGCTACCGCGACCTCACCCGCGTAGCACACCTCAATCCGCAGATGTGGTCCGAGCTCATGATCGACGACGCCGATGCGCTCGCCTTCGAGATTGACCATCTGATCGAATCGCTCGGCGCCTACAGTCGCGCCCTTAAGGACCGCGACCAGCGCTATCTGGAGAATCTCCTTGCCGAGGGCGACCGCATCAAGCGCGCGCTCGACGACGAGGCCTCCCACTAGACCACCCATCACGCCAGGTCGAAAGGACCGAAGCTTATGGCGATTACCATCGATATCGACACCGCATGCCCCTACCAGGTGCATGTGGGCACGTTTTTGCTGGAGCAGGCTGGCCCACTCGTACGCGCCACCGCCGGCGGCACCCGTGCCGTCATCGTGACGGACACCAATGTAGGCCCCCTCTACCAGATGCCCGTTAAGCAGAGCCTCGAATCCGCAGGCTACGAGGTGAGCATCTGCACCTTCGCGGCCGGCGAGGCCCATAAGCGTGCCGAGACCTACGTTGGCATTTTGGAGTTTGTGGCCGAGCACGAGCTTTCGCGCTCCGACGTGATCGTGGCGCTCGGCGGCGGCGTCGTGGGCGACGTGGCGGGCTTTGTGGC
>CAJJVE010000023.1:0-14417 GCA_905196265.1 uncultured Collinsella sp.
GGGGACGGGGTAGAAATGGCAGATTTCGTCTCTTGACAAGGCGCTGCCATGTGCATGCGCATGTGCGTCGCCGTTGTCAAGAGTGCGAGTATGAGTAAATCTGCCATTTCTACCCCGTCCCCAAATGGCAGGTCAAGGTTAAAAGGGCCCCGGGTGTTGCCCCGGGGCCCTTCTCAATTACTCCTCGGTGCTCTCGGCCGTATCGGCCGCGGCATCCTCGGGCGCCGCTTCGGGCTCCGGTGCGGGGCGCTTCTCGCCACCGTAGGTCACCGTCACCATCGCGGAGCGCAGGATGCGGTCCGCCATGCGGTAGCCCTTCTGGTACACGTCGTTGACGGTCTCGTCGTACTGCGATGCGTCCTCGACACGCCCCACGGCCTGGTGCTCGAGCGGATCGAACGCCTCGCCCTTGGGGTCGATGGGCTCAACGCCCTCGTGCGCAAACACATCGAGCAGCTTGGCATGCACCGCATCGACGCCATCGACGAACTGCTTAAAATCGTCGGAAAGCTCCTGGCTACGGGCATGGTCGATTGCACGCTCGATATCGTCAACCACCGGCAGCAGCGCAGTGACGAGCTTCTCGGTCGCGCGCTCGCGCTCGGCGATGCGCTCGTTGGCGGTGCGGCGACGGAAGTTCTCCCAGTCGGCCTGTAGACGGGCGGTGCGCTCGGTGGCGTCCTTTGCCTTGTCCTCGGCGGCCTTCTGGGCCTCTGCCGCAGCATCGAGCTCGCTGCGCACGTCGGCGAGCTCCTTTTGGGCCTGCTCGAACTTGAGCTTAAAGTCGTTATCGGCGGCTTCCTCACCGGCGCGGATAGCAGCTTCCACCATCTCGTCCTCGGTCATCGTCGCCTCCTTGTTGGAATCCTCTACCTGGTTCTCGGCAGCCTCGGCGGCCTCGGTCTCGTTGACCTCGGTATCGTCGACGGCCTCTACGGGAATCTTCACGTCCTTCTCCTCAGAGTCAACGGGGGCGGCGCCAGCGGCAGCCGCCTCCGTGCGAGCTTTACGGGCGGACATGATTACTTGTCCTCGTCGTCCACAACCTCGTAGTCGGCGTCGACAACGTCATCGTCGGCAGGCTGGGCACCGGCGGCGCCGTCGGTCTGCTGCTGAGCGTCGGCGTAGACAACCTGAGCCAGCTCGTAGGCCACGGACTGCAGGGACTCGCCAGCGGCCTTGATGGCCTCGACGTCAGAACCCTCGAGCGCCTTCTTGGCGTCGGCGATAGCGGCCTCGGCCTTGGACTTCACGTCGGCGGAAACCTTGTCGCCCAGCTCGTTGAGGGTCTGCTCGGTGGAGTAGCACAGGCTGTCGGTCTGGTTGCGGACCTCGACCTCTTCCTTCTGCTTCTTGTCCTCCTCGGCATGAGCCTCGGCGTCCTTGACCATACGATCGACCTCGTCGTCGGACAGAGCGGTGGAGCCGGAAATGGTGATCTGCTGCTCCTTGCCGGTACCCTTGTCCTTAGCGGAGACCTTGACGATGCCGTTGGCGTCGATGTCGAAGGTAACCTCGATCTGCGGCACGCCGCGGCGGGCAGCCGGGATACCGGTCAGCTGGAACTTACCGAGCGACTTGTTGTCGCGGGCAAGCTCGCGCTCGCCCTGGAGCACGTTGATCTCGACGCTGGTCTGGTTGTCGGCTGCGGTGGAGTAAACCTCGGTCTTGGAGGTCGGGATCGTGGTGTTGCGGTCGATCATCTTGGTCATGATGCCGCCCATGGTCTCAACGCCCAGCGACAGCGGGGTTACGTCGAGCAGCAGGATGCCCTCGACGTCGCCGGTGAGCACGCCGCCCTGGACGGCAGCACCGTCGGCAACGACCTCGTCGGGGTTCACGGACATGTTGGGCTGCTTGCCGGTCATGGTCTTGACCAGATCCTGGACGGCGGGCATACGGGTGGAGCCGCCGACGAGGATGACCTCGGTCAGATCGGAGAGCTTGAGCTTAGCGTCGCGCAGGGCGTTGGTGACAGGCTGCTTGCAGCGCTCGAGCAGGTCGCGGGTGATCTTCTCGAACTCGGCGCGGGTCAGCGTGTAGTTGAGGTGCAGCGGGCCGGACTGGTTCATGGTAATGAACGGCAGGTTAATGGTGGACTGCTGCGCCGCGGAGAGCTCCTTCTTGGCGTTCTCGGCAGCCTCCTTCAGACGCTGCAGGGCCATGGGGTCCTGACGCAGGTCGACGCCGTTCTCCTGCTGGAACTTGTCAGCCATCCAGTCGATGACGCGCTGATCCCAGTCGTCGCCGCCCAGGTGGTTGTCGCCCGAGGTGGACAGAACCTCAAACACGCCGTCGGCGAGGTCGAGGATGGAGACGTCGAAGGTGCCGCCACCCAGGTCGAAGACCAGGATGCGCTGGTCGGTGCCCTGCTTATCCAGGCCATAGGCCAGGGCAGCAGCGGTCGGCTCGTTGACGATACGCTTGACGTTGAGGCCGGCGATCTTACCGGCATCCTTGGTGGCCTGACGCTGGGCGTCGTTGAAGTAGGCCGGGACGGTGATGACGGCGTCGGTGACGGTCTCGCCCAGATACTTCTCGGCGTCGGCCTTCATCTTCGCGAGCGTCATGGCGCTCACCTGCTCGGCGGTGTAATCCTTGCCCTCGATGTCGACGACGGCACGGCCACCCTGGCCCTCCTTGACCTCGTACGGCACGGTCTTGATCTCGGAGGTGCACTCGGAGTACTTGCGGCCCATGAAGCGCTTGATGGAGAACACGGTGTTCTTGGGGTTGGTGACAGCCTGGTTCTTAGCGGCCTTACCCACGACGCGGTCGCCGTCGGCACGGAAGCCAACAACGGACGGGGTGGTGCGGTCGCCCTCGGCGTTCACGATAATGGTCGGAGAACCGCCCTCGAGAACGGCCATAGCGGAGTTAGTAGTACCAAGGTCGATACCAAGAATCTTACTCATTAGAAATTCCCTCTCTCTTTTGCGTTCGCGCCGCCTCGACGGTCTGTCGCGCGGCGCTTCGGCTTGTCTTTCAGGATGTAGTGTATCCCCTTATGGGCCGGAATATACAAAATCTAAGTCAATTCATATAAGATTTCTTATTGCCGAGAGTTTAGGTTCTCAAATGCGCAGGTAGATGCGCTGATTGAGTTCTCGGCAAGTCTATCGAGATCTATGTAGAGATGGCTGAGGTTTGGGTCCGGGGGCGCCTGGGCTGCCTTGTGGAAAGCTCGTCCCGGTTTGAGCGTGGATTCCGGGTCGCAGCTTCCGCCGGGCGGTCCAACCGGAAACTGCGACCCGGTTTTCGGCCAAATAACGGGATGCCCTTTCCGCAGGCGCGCTCAATCGCCCTATATTTCAAGTCACCTATAGCTAACATTTGCGCAGCTCAACGGCCTCACCTGCATATTTTTTAGTAAGCCGTGGCATACTCGGCGAACGGTATGAAGATGCCGGTCAGAGGGTATTGCAAACGGTCGCTCCCGTGGTATGTTTTTGCCCGAATCAAACCGACGCGCATCGCCTGTAGCGTCGGTCAACAGAGAGGAAACTACCATGGCTCATCCCGTAATTGATGCCGACGAGTGCATCGCTTGTGGCGTTTGCGTCGACTCCTGCCCCGCTGGCGTTCTGGAGCTCCAGGACGTCGCTACCGTCGCTGACGAGGATTCCTGCGTCGCCTGTGGCGCTTGCCAGGACGCTTGCCCCGCTGGCGCGATCACCGAGATCGTCGAGGAGTAACAACTCCCCCACTTGCACACTCACAAGTACACCGTGCACAAAAAAGGAGGCCTCCGCATCGCCGCGGAGGCCTCCTTTTGCTTACGTGACGCGGGTAGCCACTATAGCAACGCCGCAGGTTGAGCATACGCCAGCGAAAACACCCCATTTGAGGCAAGGTGGCCTGAAAGAGGAGGGAAGCGTACTTTGGTACGCGACCGACGATTGAAGGCCAGATTGTCCAAATGGGGCGTTTGCAGCGTCGGCTACGAGAGATCGTCCTCGTAGGGCATTAGGTCCGCCAAGTAGCCCTTCTCCTTGAGCATGGTCTCGATCTCGTCGAGGGTTTGCTCGTCGTCTGCCGCAATACGGTGGAAGTGATAACCGCTGGTTACCGTTAGCAGCGGAAAGCTCTTGCCGCTCTCGATATCGTGCAGGTAGCGCTCAACATCGCGACGATTGCGGATGTCCAGGTCGGCCGTGATTTTACCGTACACGCGATGATTGACAATCACGTTGAGCACGGCGCCGCCCGCGTCAACGATGCTCGTGAGCTCATCGCCTGCCTGCTCCACGCCGTGGCGAACCTTGACCAGACGCGTGGGCACAGCCGGGCTGCTCGCCGCCTCCTGTAGCACGTAGCCGCGATTGGTGGCGACGATATCGTGCCCGTCGGCGCGCAGCAGGGCGATGTCCTGCACCACGACCTGACGGCTCACACCCACCTCGCGGGCAAGTGCGCTGCCCGAAACGGGCTCCTTGGCTTCCTCGAGCACGCCCATGATGGCACGGCGACGCTCGCGGGCGTCCATTATTTACCGTCCAGCAGACGCAGGTGCTTAAGCGAGAGGTCGAGAATCGGCGCAGAGTGCGTCAGCGCCCCCGAGCTAATAAAGTCAACGCCCAGGTCGGCGAGCGCGCGGATATTGCTGGCGTCCACGTTGCCCGAGCACTCGGTCTTGGCGCGGCCGGCGATAAGCTCAATCGCGTCAGCCATGTCGTCGTGGGTCATGTTGTCGAACATGATGATGTCGGCACCGGCCTCCACAGCCTCGCGCACCATGTCCAGGTTCTCGCACTCGATCTCGACCGTCGTGGTAAACGATGCATGGGCGCGCGCCATCTCGATCGCACGCGTCACGCCGCCGGCGGCGTCGATGTGGTTGTCCTTGAGCATAACGGCCGTCGACAGGTTGTAACGGTGATTGCTGCCGCCGCCGATCTCGACCGCGGCTTTCTCGAAGACGCGCATGCCCGGCGTGGTCTTGCGCGTGTCGACGAGCACGGTCTTGGTGCCCTCGAGCGCCGCGGCCATCTGGTGCGTATAGGTAGCGATACCGCTCATGCGCTGCAGATAGTTGAGCGCCACGCGCTCGCCCGAAAGCAGCACGCGCGCGTCGCCGCGCACCTGGCCCACATGGTCGCCAGCGTGCACCTCGTCGCCGTCCGCGACATCGAACAACACGGAGCTCTGCGGATCCAGCAGCTCAAAGGTGCGGGCGAATACGTCCAGGCCGGCGATAATGCCGTCGGCCTTGGCGATGAGCTCAACGGTAGCGGGGCGCGCCGTGGGGCACACGCTCGCCGTGCTCACGTCCTCAAACGTGATGTCCTCGCGCAGAGCCTGCAGAATCAGATCATCGACGACGAGCTTCATGGTAATGGGATTCATGGTTTACTCCTCCACGGCCTGCGTGCCGGCGGCACGGGCCAAATCATCGATTGCAAGGGGGTCGGCGCTCAGGGCGCGGTGACGCCCGTCAAGCGCGGGCTCACCGGCCTGCTCCACGGCCAGCGACTCGCCGGTACGCATATACCACGCGGCGCGGCGGCCCCAGACCAGAGACTCGAGCAGGCTGTTAGAAGCTAGGCGATTCTTGCCGTGAACGCCGTTGCAGGCCGTCTCGCCCGCGGCGTAGAGCTCGGGCATCGAGGTGCGACCGTCCTTGTCGACCCACACGCCGCCCATAAAGTAGTGCTGCGTGGGCGTAACGGGAATGGGCTCGTCCAAGATATCGCGACCGTCCTCCAGGCAGCGCGCGCGGATGTTGGTAAAGTGCCCGGTCACCACATCGCGCTCGACGGGGGCAAAGCTCAGCCATTCGTGCTCGGTGCCGTCCTGCTTCATCTGCTCGCGAATAGCAGCGGCGACCACATCGCGCGGCTGCAACTCGTCGGTAAAGCGCTCGCCGGCGGCGTTGAGCAAAATCGCGCCCTCGCCGCGGCAGCTCTCGCTGATCAGGAAGGTGCGGCCCGGCTGCGGCGAGAACAGTCCCGTGGGGTGAATCTGCACGTAGTCCAGGTGCTCCATCTTAATGCCATGCTCCTGAGCAATGTAGCAGGCATCGCCCGTGAGCTGCGGGTAGTTAGTCGAATGGTCGTATACGCCGCCGATACCGCCCGTAGCCCACAGCGTGTGGCGGGCATGGATCTTAAAAGGCTCGCCGGCATGCACGCCCTCAGCGGCATTTGCCAGCTCGTCGGCGGGGCGAGCCGAATCGCCCTCATCCACGGCAACGGCGACAACGCCGGTGCACACCGTGGCGTCATCGCGCTCGGCGGTCAGGATGTCGGTCATGGCAACGTGTTCGAGAATCTGCACGTTGTCCAGCTTACGGACAGCCTGGAGCAGCTTGGTCGTAATCTCCTTGCCCGTAATATCGGCATGGAAGGCGATGCGCGGGCGGCTGTGCGCGCCCTCGCGGGTAAAATCGAGGCTGCCGTCGGCCTTGCGCTCAAAGTCCACGCCCATCGCCAGCAGGTCGTTGATGACCGAGCGGCTCGAGCGGATCATGATGTCAACGCTCTCGCGGCGGTTCTCGTAATGGCCGGCGTGCATGGTGTCCTCAAAGAAGGCATCGTAGTCAGAGCCCTCGGGCAGTACGCAGATGCCGCCCTGCGCGAGCATCGAATCGCACTCGTCGATGGCGCCCTTGGAGAGCATGATTACGCGCGTGCTCGTCGGCAGATTGAGAGCCGCATACAGGCCCGCCACGCCGCAACCGGCAATGACGACGTCACACTCCATATCGGGGTATTGTTTGGTTTCCACAGGAATCCTCTCCCTTGTAATGTGGCATAAGGGATGGTCCCTCATGTCACATTGGCTTAGCGCGTCGCGTACTCGAGCATGCGGTCGAGTGTGAGCTTGGCCTGATCGGCGGCCTCTTCCGACACGCCAATCTGCACCTCGCCCTCGCCCGTCTCCAGGCAGTGCACGAGTTTTTCGAGCGTGATGAGATCCATGTTGACGCAAGTGGGCTGCACCGCAGGGAAGTAGAACTTCTTGCCGGTGCCCTGGCAGCGGCGCTCAAGCTCGTAGAGCACGCCGCGGACCGTCACGATAATGAACTCGCTCGCGTCCGACTCCTCGGCATACTTGATGATGCCGGCAGTGGAGCCGATGTAGTCAGCCTCGGCCAGGACGTCGGCCTTGCACTCGGGGTGCGCCAGCACGAGCGCGTCGGGATGCGCCTCCTGCGCGTCGACGATCTGCTCGACGGTAATGATGTGATGACGCGGGCAGTAGCCGTTGTTGAGGATGACGTGCTTTTGGGGCACCTGCTCGGCCACAAAGCGGCCCAGGTTCTGGTCGGGAATGAACAAGATGTGCTGCTGCGGCAGCTCGGAGACAATCTTGACGGCGTTAGAGCTGGTAACGCACACATCACTCCAGCTCTTGATCTCGACCGTCGAGTTGACGTAGCACACCACGGCCAGGTCGTCGCCATACTCGGCGCGCGCCGCGTCAACCGTCTCGCGCTTGACCATGTGCGCCATGGGACAGTCCGCGCCCGGCTCGGGCAGCAGCACGGTCTTGGTGGGATTGAGCAGCTTGGCGCTCTCGCCCATAAACTCCACGCCGCACAGCACGATCGTCTGCTGCGGCAGGCTCTTGGCGAGCTTTGCCAGGTAGAAGCTGTCGCCGACGTAATCGGCAACGGCTTGGACCTCGGGCGCCACATAATAGTGCGCCAGGATCACTGCGTCACGTTGGGTTTTAAGTTGCTGAATGGCCTCGACGAGCTCTGCGGGCACCAATGCCGCGCGCTCCGTTGCCGTCGTTGCCGATGCCAGGCCGGCCGCAATGTCGCGTGCAAGCTCCGATGCATCCATGTTCGCGCTCTGTGCCATCAAGGCCCCTCTCTTTTGGCGAATCTTGGGGCTTTAGTATGACACCTAGGTTTACAGCTGACAAGACAGCTGTAAACCTAGGTGTAAAGTTGAAATAAAGATTCGATCATGCGGCAGGCCCATTTTCGAACTGGCAAACTGAGGATAGCCGAGCTCTCGATAGCGTAGGAGGCATCTTTGGACGGCCGCCGCGCATGGTCGACGGCATGCCCGCCAGGCAATCGCTCGCCGGCGCCAATCCGCTACAGTGGAGCAGCCGCCGGGGTCAGCTGCTTGATATAGGCCCACATGCGCTGCTTGGCCGCTTTGTCGGTCAGCGCCGCCTCAAAGCCATCGAGCGCGAGCACGCGGCGGCCCTGCACATGGGCGATCAGACCGGGCTTGAGCATGGCGGTGTCGAAGTCATCAATCGCCACGAGCATATCGGCGTAAGTTTCGCGCATGACATCGGCCGCGCTGTTGTCGAGCAGTAGCACCGCCTCGGGGTCCAAGGCCTCAAGCGCCTCGCGGAACAGGTCGCACGGCAGGGCGTGGCCCACCGTCACAACTCCGTCGCCCGCGCCAGCAACACTCGCCAGCACACAAAAATCTTCGGGCGCGTAACCGATTGCCCCGAGCGCCTTGCGCAATGCGGCACCATCCGCGCCGGCGGCAAGTTCGCCGCCCGAGCGCTCGGCCTCATCCAAATCACCTTTGACCAGTACGATCGGCGAGCACGCGTTGCCCGCGATACGCACGCCACGGGCCGCAAGCGATGCAAGCTCCTGCTCGGCCGCTTGGGCGATGGCTTCTTTTTTCTGGCTTTGTGACGTGGACATGTGCTCTCCAATCGCTTGCGTGCCCACCATTATATAAAAGAGCCGCCCGTGAGTGGTTGCTTTGCGGACCGTTGGGTATAAGCACGGTCGTACTGAGTTTTACGCGGCCGAGCCGCGTCGCATTATGGAGGTCACCATGGCTGACATTAAGCAGATTACCCCCGAGAACTTCGATTCCGTCGTTAGCGACAACCTTCCCGTACTGGTTGATTTTTGGGCGCCCTGGTGCGGGCCCTGCCGATCGCTCTCGCCCATCGTGGACGAGGTAGCCGACGAGCTGGCCGGCAAGCTTGCCGTTGCCAAGTGCAACGTCGACGACAACCAAGACCTGGCCATGAAGTTTGGCGTCATGAGCATCCCCACGCTGATTGTCTTTAAGAACGGCGAGGAGGTCGACCGCTCGGTCGGCGCGCTACCCAAGGCAAGGCTGCAGGCATTGCTGGAGAAGCACCTGTAATACGCTGGTTACATTTTGGCGTCCTGCCACCGTCCATGAGCGCTTTTGCACCGCTCGCCGGACTTCTGGATGCACCGCGTGCGACCACGGATAGTATGGTAAATACAAACAGCCCCCAGTGAACGGGTGCGGGTCACACAGACTCGCACCCGTTTTCTTATGCGGTAGCGCCCCGCGCGGGCGTAGTAGAATCTGAACCACTGGATTGCCCCGAGCATAAGGAGATTTCCCATGCATGACGTCGGAATGAACATGAGCCAGCTTGCCATGAGCGTCAAGCAGGTCGACGACACCATCGAGCTCGCCCACGAGTGGAGCCATCAGCTGCTGCATGCGACCGAAAATTTTGACATGGAACGCATTGGCGCCAAGCTCGAAGCCGCCATGGCCGCACTGCACGAGGCGCATGACGCGCTCGAGGGCTACGAGGAAGCCATCGAGGCTGACCACAACTCCGTCGGCTCCGTAAAGCTGGTGTAGGGTGTCCGAACACGAACACGAGCACGGCGGCGGGCACGACCACCGCAACGACACGGGCGACGAGGCGAGCTGCCGTTGCGGCGGCGGCTCCGAACTGGTCCGTTTTTCGGTCACCGCGCCCGATGACCTACTGCGCCGCTTTGACGAGCAGATCGCACGCCGCGGCGACGTGGCCAACCGCTCCGAGGCAGTGCGCGATTTGATTCGCGCCTCAATCGCCAAAGATCAGATGCGCACGCCCGATGAGCACGTTATCGGGTCGCTCACCATGATCTATGACCATCACACCGGCGATCTGACGCGCCGCCTGGACGAGGTGCAGCACGACTACACCGACGAGATCGTATCGACCATGCACGTACATCTTGATCACCACAACTGTCTGGAGATCCTGGCGCTCAAGGGTCGCGGCGAGCGCGTCTACGAACTAGCCGATCGCTTGCTGGGCCTGCGCGGCGTTAAGCACGGCGAGCTCACCTGCGCCGCCACCAGGCAAAGTCTGGGGCTATAGCGGGATTTCCCGCAGCGCACCTGCCAAAAAGGGACAGGTTTGTTTTGGCAGGTTTAGAAGTTTTACCTACCAAAATAAACCTGTCCCTTTTTGGTCGGTTTTGATGAGGGGTGTCGCATGCGGCATGTGCATATTCATGTGACGGGCATTGTGCAGGGCGTTGGCATGCGACCGTTTGTGTATCGCGAGGCCATGGCGCATGGCATTTGCGGCTGGGTGCTCAATGCAGGCGACGGCGTGCACATCGAGGCGCATGCTCCGGCCGATGCGCTCGATGCTTTTGTCACCGCGCTTTCTGAGCATGCGCCTGCGGCAGCCCGCGTAGAGCATGTCGAGCTTATGGACCTAGCATCCGGCGACTGGGACGCCACCAACGAGCAGGGTTTTCGCATCGTAGCATCGCAGGACCAGACCGCACACACGACGCTTGTCTCGCCCGATATCGCCACCTGCGACGACTGTCTGCGCGAGTTGTTCGATCCCGCCGACCGACGCTATCACTACCCCTTTATCAACTGCACTAACTGCGGCCCACGCTTTACCATCATCCGGTCGCTGCCTTATGACCGAGCGGCCACGTCGATGGATTGTTTTCCCATGTGTCCCGAGTGCGCCGCGGAGTATGCCGACCCACTCGACCGGCGTTTTCACGCGCAGCCCGATGCCTGCTTTGATTGCGGACCGCATATTACGTGGCGTGAGACGGGCGTGGGCAATGAGCCAGGCGAAGCCGCCGCGTCGCCGGCCGTCGGCAACACGCGCGAGACCAGCGACGCCATTATCGACCGCTGTGTTGAGCTGCTGGCCAACGGCGGTATCGTCGCCATCAAGGGTCTGGGCGGATTTCACCTGGCATGCGACGCCTCCAACGAGCAGGCGGTGGCCGAGCTTCGCTGCCGCAAACGCCGCAGCAACAAACCGCTTGCCGTTATGGTGCGCGATCTTGCCGATGTTGAACGCCTGTGCCATGTCAACGACGTTGAACGCGGCTTGCTGACCGGCAGCATTCGCCCCATTGTGCTGCTGCGCCGACGTGCCGTTTGCGAGAGCGGCGGCTCCCCCAACGCCCTCGCGCTCGCGCTGTCCGTCGCACACGACCTTCCCGAGCTCGGTGTTATGCTCCCCTACACCCCGCTTCAGCATCTGTTGCTTGCCGCGGCAGAAGCCCGCGGTATGCACGCGTTCGTCATGACCAGCGGAAACCTGAGCGAAGAACCCATCGAGACCGACGACAACCTTGCCTGGGAGCACCTCGTTGCCGCCGGCATCGCCGACGCGTTGCTCGGTAACGACCGCGCAATCCTCTCGCGCTACGACGACTCTGTGGTACGCGTGGTCGATGGCGCCGTTATGCCCGTTCGCCGCGCTCGCGGATATGCACCCCAGCCGCTGCCGTTGCCGGCGCTCGACGGCGCTCCGTCCTGCGTGCTCGCCTGCGGGCCACAACAAAAGGCCACGATTGCGCTCACGCGTGAAGGGACGAACGGCGAGGCAACCTGTTTTGTGTCGCAGCATATCGGCGATGTTGAAAACGGCGGGACCTTCGATGCCTGGAACGCCGCGTGCACGCGCTTGGAAGATCTCTTTGACTTGACGCCCGCCGCCTTGGCATGCGATCTACACCCCAGCTATCTATCGAGCCAGTGGGCGCGCGAGCAGGCGCGAAAATGCAATCTGCCGCTCGTCGAGGTGCAGCACCATCATGCGCATATCGCGAGCGTAATGGCCGAGGCTATCGCCGCGGGCCAGCTTACAACCGACGCGCGCGTCCTGGGCATCGTCTTTGACGGCACCGGCGCCGGCACCGATGGGACCATTTGGGGCGGTGAGTTTCTTATCGCCGGCCTTGGCGGCTTTGCGCGCGCCGCGCATTTGCGCACTTGGGCGCTCCCCGGCGGGGCGGCCTCCGTGCGCGACGCCCGCCGCAACGCCTTCGCCTTGCTCAGTGAGCTCGGCCTGCTTAAACACCCGGGGGCCGAGCGGCTCTTAGGCGACCTAGACGAGCAAACACGTAGCGTGACGGCAACGATGATCGAACGTGGCATCAACAGTCCGCGCACCAGCAGCATGGGTCGCTTGTTTGATGCCGCAGCCGCGATTCTGGGCATTTGCGGCCAGGCGACCTACGAGGGTGAACCCGCCATCGAGCTCGAGGCCGCCGCCTGGCGCGCGCTCAGCAGCGAAAGTACCTGCCCCACCGGCAATATGGCCAGCTTTTCCGTAACCGAATCATCCCGTCCGGACGACTGCCATGTTCTGAACTCCAAATCGCTTATTGAGGAGCTTTTGGAGGGAATCGGGGCCGACGTGCCCGCCGGCCAACTCGCGCTCGACTTCCATGTCGCCGTCGCACGCTCCTCGGCACACATCGCCAGCGAGATCTGCGCGCGCGAGGACATCGATGCCGTCGCGCTCTCGGGCGGTGTGTTCATGAACCGACTTTTGCTCCAGCTCCTCACCCGCGAGCTCAAAAGCATGGGTCTCACTGTCTTGGTTCCCCACTCCGTGCCCGTCAACGACGGCTGCATCTCCTACGGTCAGGCGGCGATCGCGCGCGCCCACCTCGCGCAGATCGCATCGCAGTAGCCCGATCTCGCTCGTCGCCGCGCCATCTGTCTCACGGGCGTAACGCGTTTGCCCGCGAACCCCGCGAGCGCTACCATCAAGCAATGGATTATCAAGCGCCTATCCAGCGCAAAGCGTATAAAAGGGGAACAATATGTGCCTTGCCGTTCCCGGTAAAGTAGTCAAACGCGACGACGACCTCAAGGCCACCGTCGACATGATGGGCATCGAGCGCCCGGTGTCGCTGCGACTCGTGCCGACGGCACAAGTAGGCGACTATATTCTGGTGCACGCTGGATTTGGCATCCAGATCGTCGACGAGCAGGAGGCGCAGGATACGCTCGACCTGGTCAACACCATGACCGAACTGGTCGAAGAGGACCAACTGGCCAGCAACCCGGCCGAGGCGTACTAGTGGTGGCCGGACAGCCGGCTCGCTCCGGTATCGACTTTTCGGCATTTCGCGATTCCAAGCTGGCCCGCGAGCTCATCGAACGCATCCGTGAACTTGTCGGCGACCGCACCATCAACCTTATGGAAGTCTGCGGCACGCACACCGTGAGCATCGGTCGCTATGGCTTTCGCTCCATTATGCCGGCGGGACTCAAGCTGCTGAGCGGCCCGGGTTGCCCCGTCTGCGTTACCGCCAACCGCGACATCGACCATGCAATCGCGCTCGCCAACATAGACGGCGCCATCATCACCACCTTTGGCGACATGATGCGCGTGCCCGGATCGTCCACCTCGCTCGCCGCGCAAAAGGCGGCAGGGCGCGACATTCGCATCGTCTACTCCCCGCTCGACGCACTCGACATCGCTGAGCAAAACCCCGACCGCCCGGTCATCTTTATGGGCGTGGGCTTTGAGACTACAACGCCCACCATCGCCGCCGCCATCCTGGAGGCAGACGCGCGCGGGCTGCAGAACTTCTCGGTCTACTGCGCCCATAAGACCACGCCGCCGGCGCTGCGCGCCATCGCCAACGATCCCGAGACCACTATCGACGGCTTTATCCTGCCGGGCCACGTCACCACCATCACGGGCTTAGCCCCCTTTGGCTTTTTGGTCGACGAGTTTAAGACTCCAGGCGTGGTAACGGGGTTTGAGCCGGTCGACATCTTGCAGGGCATCTGCATGCTGGTCCAGATGGTTGTTGAGGGGCAACCCGCAATCGACAACGCCTACCTTCGCGGCGTCAATGCCGACGGCAATCCCGTGGCGCGCCAGCTGGTCGAGCAGGTATTTGAGCCGTGCGATACCACATGGCGCGGGCTGGGATCGATTGCGGCTTCGGGACTCGCCATTCGTCCCGAGTTTTCGCACTTTGATGCCAGCATGCGCTTTGACGTGTCCATCGAGCCGACGGTCGAGCCACGCGGATGCCGCTGCGGCGACGTGCTGCGCGGAGCCATTACGCCGAGCGACTGCCCTCTGTTCGGCCACGCTTGTACACCTGAGCATCCCGTCGGCCCCTGCATGGTGAGCTCCGAGGGCAGCTGCGCGGCGTACTACCGATACCGTGCCTAGCCCGGACGCACCCGCACACCGGCACCACCCACGATTGGAGTTTTCGATATGTCCCATAGCGTTACCGACAGCACCGTCCTGCTGGGTCACGGCTCCGGCGGCCAGATGATGAAACGCATCATCGACGAGGTCTTTTTGGATGCCTTTGGGTCGCCCGAGCTGCTCGAGGGCAACGACGCCGGCGTCGCCGCACTGCCCGCGAGCGGGCGAATCGCCATGTCGACTGACAGCTTTGTGGTAACGCCGCAGTT
>CAJJVE010000024.1:0-14226 GCA_905196265.1 uncultured Collinsella sp.
GACGAGACTCATGGCCTCAAAGAGAAAACGCCCGGTCAAACCGACGGTACATCGGCTTGACCGGGCGTTTTCTCTGCATTAGATAACAAATAATTGTTTATACAAAACTTGTCAAGTATCAAGTTGAAATTACCGTTCACCGAAGTTTTTCTACCGCTCTAGTAATACTTGTTCAAACAACTAGCCAAATAGCGTATCGTTCAAATCAGCAAAAGGGGCAAAGTCCCCGAGCCAATCTCCGAAGGCGGCGGCAAAGGGTGCCGCCACGGTGTGAAAGGGTGGATTGTAATGAAGAACGAAATGAGCAGAAGGCAGTTCCTGGGCTTTGCTGGTTCCGCGGCTGCAGTTCTTGGTCTGGGCCTCGTGGGTTGCGGTGGTTCTGCCGGCTCCGGCTCCTCTGCTTCTGGTGACGCTGCCGAGGTCTACTTCCTCCAATTCAAGCCCGAGGTCGACAAGGAGTGGAAGGAGATCGCCAAGGCCTATAAGAAGGAGAAGGGCGTCGAGGTCAAGATCGTGACCGCCGCTTCCAACACCTACGAGGAGAAGCTTAAGTCCGAGATGTCCAAGAGCTCCGCTCCGACCCTGTTCCAGGTCAACGGCCCCACCGGTCTTAAGAACTGGAAGGATTACTGCGCCGACCTGTCCGATACCAAGCTCCGCGGTGAGCTCATTGATGACTCCCTGGCTCTGCAGTCCGACGGCAAGGATGTGTGCATCGACTGGGTTCAGGAGAGCTTCGGCATTATTTACAACAAGCAGCTGCTCGAGAAGGCTGGCTACAAGGCCGAGGACATCAACTCCTTCGACAAGCTGAAGGCTTGTGCCGATGACATCCAGGCCCGCAAGGACGAGCTTGGTGTCGAGGGTGCCTTCACTTCCGCCGGCATGGACGACTCCTCCAGCTGGCGCTACACCACCCACCTTGCCAACATGCCGCTCTACTACGAGTTTGAGAAGGAGCACAACCAGGAGGACGACGAGATCAAGGGTGAGTTCCTCGACAACTACAAGCAGATCTTCGACCTGTACATCACCGACTCCACCTGCGATCCTTCGCAGCTTGCTTCCAAGACCGGCGACGACGCCACCAACGAGTTCGCAACCGGCAAGGCCGTCTTCTACCAGAACGGCTCTTGGGCCTACTCTGACCTCGTCAAGGCCGGCATGACCGACGATCAGATTGGCATGATGCCGATCTACATCGGTGTTGACGGCGAGGAGAACCAGGGCCTGTGCTCCGGCGGCGAGAACTACTGGTGCGTCAGTTCCCAGGCTTCCGAGGATGCCCAGAAGGCCACCGAGGACTTCATGTATTGGTGCGTCACCGCTGACACCCCGACCAGCATCATCGCCGACAAGATGGGTCTGACCGCTCCGTTCAAGAGCGCCAAGGAGACCACCAACGTCTTCTCGCAGCAGGCCGTTGCCATGGCCAAGGACGGCAAGAAGACCGTCGCTTGGGACTTCGTCTACATTCCCTCCGAGGAGTGGAAGAAGAACCTCAAGCAGGCTCTGATTGCCTACGCTGCCGATAACAGCAAGTGGGACGGCGTCAAGAACGCCTTCGTCGATGGCTGGAAGACCGAGAAGGCCGCTTCCGAGTAAGCAGTTGCTGCCCAAGCTATCTGATTAGCGACAGGGGGCGGGCAGACGTTGGTTTGCCCGCCCCCTGCATATTGAAAGGACCCTTTTATGGGCAAAGCACTCAAGCGCTGGTGGCCGCTCTTTATGCTGCCCACGTGCCTGGCGTTTATGATCGGGTTCGTGATCCCTTTTATCCAGGGCTTCTATCTCTCGTTCTGCCAGTTTATTATCATTAGTAACGCGCACTTTGTCGGTATCGAGAACTACGTGCGCGCGCTGTCCGATCCGCAGTTCTCCACGTCGTTCTTCTTTACCGTGGCGTTTGCCTTCCTGTCGACGGTGCTCATCAACGTGATCGCCCTGGCCATTGCGCAGGCGCTCACCCGCAAGGCGCTCAAAGGCACCAACATCTTCCGTACGATCTTCTTTATGCCTAACCTGATCGGCGGCATCGTGCTGGGCTACATTTGGCAGATTCTGATCAACTGCCTGCTCTCCAACGTGGGCGCCCAGCTCATCGCTCTTAACTCTGCTGCTGGCTTCTGGGGCCTTATCATCCTGACCCTGTGGCAGCAGGTCGGCTACATGATGATCATCTACATCGCTGGTCTGCAGTCCATTCCGTCCGACTACATCGAGGCCGCCAAGGTCGACGGCGCTACGGCATGGCAGACGTTTTGGAAGGTTAAGATCCCTAACCTGATGCCGACCATCACCATCTGCCTGTTCCTGTCCATCACCAACGGCTTTAAGCTGTTCGACCAGAACCTCGCCCTTACCGGCGGCGCCCCCGCGCACTCCACCGAGATGCTCGCCCTGAACATCTACAACACGTTCTATTCGCGTGCCGGTATCGCATGGCAGGGCATTGGTCAGGCCAAGGCGGTTATCTTCTGCATCCTGGTCGTGGCCATCTCCATGATCCAGCTTAAGGCCACGAGGTCCAAGGAGGTGCAGCAGTAATGAAACGCGATAAGGTTATCAACCGCGCGCTCTCGATTTTCTTTACGATCCTGTCGCTCGCGTGGATCTACCCCGTGTTCATGATTGCGCTTAATTCTTTTAAGAAAGCGACCGCAATCAGCACCACCACGGCATTCGATCTGCTCACGCCCGAGACGTTCAACGGCCTCGCAAACTACATGCACGCCCTTAACGAGCAGGGCTTTGCCTCGGCATTTATGTACTCACTCATCATCACGGTCACGTCGGTCGTGCTGATCTTGGTGTGCTGCTCCATGTGCGCTTGGTACGTGGTTCGTGTCAACAACAAGATCTCGAACTTCTTCTATTACCTGTTCGTGTTCTCGATGGTCGTGCCGTTCCAGATGCTCATGTTCACGCTGTCCAATTTGGCGGACCGCATCGGCTTCAACACGCCGTTCAACATCTGCTTTATCTACCTCGGCTTTGGTGCGGGCCTGGCGGTCTTTATGTTCGCCGGTTTTGTAAAGAACATCCCGCTCGAGATCGAGGAGGCGGCCATGATTGATGGCTGCAACCCGGTCCAGGTGTTCTTTAAGATCGTCCTTCCCATCATGAAGCCCACCTATCTTTCGGTCGGCATCCTCGAGACCATGTGGGTCTGGAACGACTATCTGCTGCCCTACCTTACGCTCGACTCCACCAAGTACAAGACCATTCCTATCTTGATCCAGTACTTCCGCGGCGGCTACGGCCACGTCGAGCTCGGCCCCATGATGGCCTGCATCATGATGGTCGTTATCCCCATCGTCATCATGTACATCCTCTGCCAGAAGTACATCATCGACGGCGTGGTGGCAGGTGCCGTCAAGGGCTGATGCCGTAACTGTTTTGCAAGTTTTGGCGGCGTCCCTCAGCGCGGCGCCGCGTATCGAAAGGTAAAGACATGGCCGAGATTGTTCTCAAACATGTTCAGAAGGTGTATCCCAACAACGAGTCAAAAAAGAAGGGCTTCTTTGGCAAAAAGAAGAAGACCGAGGAGAAGAAGCACAACCTCAAGGTTACCGAGGACGGTGTGCTCGCTGTAGAGGACTTCAACCTCACCGTTCACGACCAGGAGTTCGTCGTCCTCGTTGGCCCCTCTGGCTGCGGTAAGTCCACGACGATGCGCATGGTCGCCGGCCTGGAGGACATTACCTCGGGCGATGTGCTCATCGACGGCAAGCGTGTCAACGACGTGGCGCCCAAGGACCGCGACATCGCCATGGTGTTCCAGAGCTACGCTCTGTACCCCAATATGACGGTGTACGAGAACATGGCATTTACGCTCGAGCTCAAGAAGGTTCCCAAGGACGAGATCGACCGCAAGGTTCGCTCTGCTGCCGAGATTCTGGGCATTACCGAGTACCTCGACCGTAAGCCCAAGGCGCTCTCCGGCGGGCAGCGCCAGCGTGTCGCTATCGGCCGCGCCATCGTGCGTGACCCCAAGGTCTTC
Organism: uncultured Collinsella sp.; assembly: GCA_905196265.1. Lineage (GTDB taxonomy): Bacteria > Actinomycetota > Coriobacteriia > Coriobacteriales > Coriobacteriaceae > Collinsella. The sequence goes on from CAJJVE010000024.1 coordinate 4,004, forward strand.
CTGATGGACGAGCCGCTGTCCAACCTGGACGCCAAGCTTCGTAACCAGATGCGTGCCGAGCTCATTAAGCTGCGCCACGAGATCAAGGGCACGTTCATTTATGTTACTCACGACCAGACCGAGGCTATGACCCTCGGTGACCGTATCGTGGTCATGAAGGACGGCGTTGTCCAGCAGATCGCCACGCCGCAGGAGGTCTTCAACCATCCCGCGAACATCTTCGTCGCCGGCTTCATCGGCGTGCCGCAGATGAACTTCTTCGATGCCCAGCTGGTGCGCTCGGGCAACGGCTTTACCGTCAAGACCGAGGATATGAACGTGGCGCTCGCCCCCGAGACTTGCGCTCAGCTTGCCCTCAACTGGGACGGCGGCGACGTGAAGGAGATTACGGCCGGCGTGCGTCCCGAGCAGATCCTGCTTGCCGACAAGGGCGAGGAGGGCGCGCTCCAGGGTACCGTCGAGGTGACCGAGCTCATGGGCTCGACCGAGCATGTCCACGTGACCGCTCCCGACGGCCAGTTTGTCCTGATTATCCCCGTCGTCGACCTCGAGGCCAAGGGCGCGCTCAAGGCTGGCGACACCATCTGGTTCAAGTTCGAGAAGAACGCGACCCACCTCTTCGATAAGGTCTCTGGCAAGAATCTTATCTAGGCCCGGTGCAACCAGGCCCTTCCTTTGGGCGACTGCGGTATTGCCATCCTTTTGCCGCGGTCACATATAAGGCTCCCCTCCCGTCCACTGGGCGAGAGGGGAGCCTTTCTTTGTGTCGGGGCTGTCTGGCCGGTCGTTTGTCTCGATCTGTAACAGATAGGGCCGATTTCGGACATTAGATGTTACAGATCGAGACGGTTCCGCTGAGCTAACCATTTCATCTAAATCTGTAACACCAAAGGTGAATTTCAGCTGCTAGACGTTACAGATTGAGATAAATCCAAGGGGAGGGGCCGGTATGTCTCAATCTGTAACAGCTGGGGCCGTTTTTACCGAGTAGCTGTTACAGATCGAGATTCTTCGGTCGAGTCGGGTCACAGGGTAACGTGCGGGCACAAAAAACGGAGCCGTGTTACCACGACTCCGTTTCTCAAGAGGATGGGTAAGGGAAGCGAAATTAGTTCAGGTGCCAGATCTCGTCGTTGTACTGGGAGATGGTGCGGTCGGACGAGAAGGTGCCGGCGTTGGCGATATTGATGAGCGTCTTGCGCATCCAGGCGTCCTGGTCCTCGTAGTCGGCCAGTACGCGCTCCTTGGTCTGGATGTACTCCTCAATGTCGAGCAGGGCCATAAACCAGTCCTTGCCCTTAATGTCGTCGTGCAGGCGCTGCAGGCGCTCGGCGTTGCCGGTCGCCATAAAGGCCGGGTTGGTGATGAAGTCCACCAGCAGCTTGATACCGGGCTTGCGGTAGAGCACGCCGGCGTCATAGGTGCCGTCGGCATAGAGCTGCTCGACCTGTTTGGACGAGGCACCAAAGGTGTAGATGTTCTCGTCGCCCACGAGCTCGGCAATCTCCACGTTGGCGCCGTCGAGCGTGCACAGGGTTAGGGCGCCGTTGAGCATGAACTTCATGTTGGATGTGCCGCTCGCCTCTTTGGAGGCCAGGCTAATCTGCTCGGAGATGTCAGCGGCGGGGATCACGCGCTCGGCGGCGGTGACGTTGTAGTTCTCGATCATGACAACCTGCAGGTAGGGAGCCACGTCGGGGTCGTTTGCAATCCACTGCGACAGCGTCAAGATCAGATGGATGATGTCCTGCGCGATAGTGTAGGCAGGCGCCGCCTTGCCGCCAAAGATGATGGTGACGGGGTGCTTAGGTCTGTTACCGTTCTTGATGTCGAGGTACTTCCAGATGATGTAGAGCGCGAGCATCTGCTGGCGCTTGTACTCGTGGATACGCTTGACCTGAACATCGATGATCGCGTTGGAGGGGATCGTCACGCCCTGTTCGAGCGCCATAAACTCGCGCATGATGGTTTTGGCTTCGGCCTTGGTGGCGGCCAAGCGCTCAAGAATGCTCTTATCGTCGGCGAAGTCGGCGAGCTTGCTCAGGTCGCCGGTGCTGCGCCAATCGGTACCGATCACATCGTCGAGCAGGCTGGCAAGCGCGGGGTTGGCTCCCTGGATCCAGCGGCGGAAGGTGATGCCGTTGGTCTTATTGGAGAACTTCTCGGGGTAGATCTCGTAGAACGGATGAAGCTCGGTGTCCTCCAGGATTTTGGTGTGGAGTGCGGCGACGCCGTTGATGGAGAAGCCAAAGTGGATGTCCATGTGGGCCATGTGGACGGTGTCGTATTCGTCGATGATGGCGACGCGCGGGTCGTCGTGCTCGGCCTTGGCAACCTCATCGAGCTTGACGATAATGTCGGCGATGGCAGGGGAGACCTTCTGCAGGCTGGCGAGCGGCCACTTCTCGAGCGCCTCGGCAAGAATCGTGTGGTTAGTGTAGGCGACCATGGAGCGTACGATGGTCACGGCCTCGTCAAACTCGATGCCATGTTCGGTGGTGAGCAAGCGAATGAGCTCGGGGATGACCATGGTGGGGTGCGTGTCGTTAATTTGGACCACGGCGTAGTCGGCCAGATCGTGCAGGTTGCTGCCGCGCTCGACGGCCTCGTCGATCAGGAGCTGGGCGGCGTTGCTCACCATGAAGTACTCCTGATAGATGCGAAGTAGGCGGCCCTGCTCGTCGGAATCGTCGGGGTAGAGGAACAAGGTGAGGTTCTTGGCGATCTCGGTCTTGTCGAAGTCGATGGAGCTGCCGGGGACCAGGCCGTCGTCGACGCTCGCCAGGTCGAACAGGCGCAGGCGGTTCTTGGTGGGCTGGCCGTAACCGGGCACATCGATGTTGACGAGCTTGGAAGTAACGGCAAAATCGCCGAACTCGACGGTGTAGGAGCGGTCATCGTCGACTAGGATGTCCTGCTCACCGAGCCACTCGTCGGGGACGGCCTTCTGCTGGTTGTCGACAAAGCGCTGACGGAACAGACCGTAGTGATAGTTGAGGCCCACGCCATCGCCGGTCAAGCCCAGCGTGGCGATGGAATCCAGGAAGCACGCGGCCAGGCGGCCCAGGCCGCCGTTGCCGAGCGACGGCTCGACCTCGAACTCCTCGATCTTGCTGAGGTCGTGGCCTGCGGCGGTGAGCTGGTCCTTAACCTCGTCGTAGATGCCAAGGTCGATCATGTTGTTGATGAGCAGCTTGCCGATCAAAAATTCGGCGGAAATGTAATAGAGCTTTTTCTTGCCGTTGTTGAGCGGGCAGGCGGTGGAGCGCTCCTGCACGAGTTTGACCAGCAGCTTGTAAATGCGACGGTCGTCGAGCTGCTCGAGCGAGGTGCCAAAAGACTGCTCGGCGAGTTCCATGAGGTTAATTTGGGGCATGTTTTCTCCTGTGATGGGTTGTTTCATGTCTGCAATTCATAAGAAGCCCGCGCGAGGGGATTGGGGTGGCCTCGCGCGGGAAAAGCAAGCGCGTCCGCACGGTGGGGAGGGGTCGGGCGCGGTAGCTCCTATTGAGGAAGCTCGATTTCGGCTTCCGACGGGATGCGGAAGTAGGTCTCGGTCCAGTCGGTGAGTTTGTGCTCGAGCTCGCGGGTGATGGCGCCGTCGAGCATGCGCCAGGTCCAGTTGCCGCCCAGCGTGGCAGGGGTGTTGATGCGCGCCTCGTTGCCCAAGTTGAGCAGGTCCTGCATGGTGTAGATGCACGTGTCGCTCACGCTGGCGGCGATGGTGCGGTTGAGTGCATCTGCCATGGGTTCGCCGGCCTGCTGATGGGTGTACAGGGCTGCCTGCTCGCGCTGACGCGGGGTGGCCGTTCCCTCAAACCAACCGCGCGCCGTCTCGTTGTCGTGGGTGCCCACATAGGCGACGGTGTTGGCGATGTAGTTATGCGGCAGGTAGTACGAGTTGGTGCCCTCAAAGGCAAACTGCAGGATCTTCATGCCGGGGAAGCCCGAGTTGTCGCGCATGTCGATGACGCCGGGGGTGAGGAAGCCCAGGTCCTCGGCGATGATGGGCAGCGTGCCGAGCTTTTCCTCGAGCGTCTTGAAGAACTTGAGGCCGGGACCCTGCGTCCACGAACCGTAGGACGAATCGGGCGAGGAGAACGGCACCTCCCAATAGGCCTCGAAGCCGCGGAAGTGATCCAGGCGGATGACGTCGTACATGTCGAGGGCGGCGCGAATGCGGCCCTCCCACCAGGAGAAGCCGTCGGACTCCATGGCGTCCCAGTCGTAGATGGGGTTGCCCCAGTACTGGCCGGTGGCCGAGAACTGGTCGGGCGGCGTGCCGGCGACGCTCACGGGATTGCCGGCGGCGTCGATCTTAAAGAGCTCAGGCGTCGCCCACATCTCGACGGAGTCACGCGAGACATAGATGGGCAGGTCGCCGATGATGAGAATGTCGCGCTCGTTGGCATAGGCCTTGAGGCGGCTCCACTGGCGATCGAAGAAGTACTGCGTCATCTGGTGGTAGAGCATACGCGCCGGATGGTCGGCGCAGACCTTGGCGGAAGCCTCGCCGCGGGTGCGGAGCTCCGCGGGCCACTCCCAAAACGCCTTGAGACCGCACTCCTCTTTGACGGTCATGAACTCACAGTAGGGGATGAGCCAGTCCTCGTTGGCCTGGATAAAGTCATCGAAATCGGCCGGCTTGTCGGCAGCAAAGCGCTCAGCGGCTCGGTCGAGAATCTGACGGCGGCCACCAAAGATAGCACCGTAGTCGACATTGCTGGGGTCGGATCCCAGATACACGCCATCGATATCGCGCTGCTCCAGATACCCTGCCTCGATAAGCTCGGCAAAGTCGATAAAGTTGGGGTTGCCTGCGCGGGCCGAGAACGACTGATAGGGCGAATCGCCATAGCTGGTCGTCGTAAGGGGCAGAATCTGCCAGTAATGTTGTTTGCACGAGGCGAGAAAATCGACGAAGTCGTAGGCATTCCAGCCAAAGCCGCCGATTCCGTATGGTCCGGGCAGAGATGAGACGGGCATGAGGACGCCGCTTGCACGCTCCATGAATGCGCTCACCAACCTTCTTGTTGTGGGGTCGGCCTGCCGATGGGTGTGCAGTCCGCCTCCGATGTTCCGATTCGATACGCCTATTGTAAAACATGTTGTTTAAACATGTACAGGCAAGATAAAAAAGTTGGTCGATTTTCGGCGAATGGTTACACGCAATGAAAAAGCCCCGACCTCACAACGTGAGATCGGGGCAAGAGCGGTATGTAGGTTTTTGCTACTCGGCGTCGGCGAAGCCGTTGGGGTTGTGGCTCTGCCAGTTCCAGCTATCGCGGCACATGTCCGCGATGTCGTACTGGGCCTTCCAGCCCATCATGCGTTCGGCCTTGGAGGCATCGCACCAGTTGGCGGCGATATCGCCGGCACGGCGCTCGCGAATCACGTAGGGCAGCTCCTTGCCGCAGGCCTTGGAGAAGGCGGCGACGACCTCGAGTACCGAGGTGCCGGTGCCGGTGCCCAAGTTAAAGATCTCGACGCCGGTCTTGCCGTTCATCCAGTTGAGGGCGGCCACGTGACCAGATGCCAGATCGCACACGTGGATGTAATCGCGCACGCCGGTACCGTCGGGGGTGGGGTAGTCGTTGCCAAAGACCTGAACGGCCTCGAGCTTGCCCACGGCGACCTGGGCGACATAGGGCACCAGGTTGTTGGGGATGCCCTTGGGATCCTCGCCGATCAGGCCCGACGGATGGGCGCCGATGGGATTGAAATAACGGAGTAGCACGACGTCCCACTCGGGGTCGGCGGTGTTGACGTCCATAAGGATCTGCTCGATCATCCACTTGGTCCAACCATAGGGGTTGGTCGCGGGCTTCTTAGGATCCTCCTCGGTGACGGGCGGGTTGTCCGGGTCGCCGTAGACGGTCGAGGAGCTCGAGAAGATGATGGACTTGCAGCCATGGTTGCGCATGACGTCGATGAGCACCAGGGTGTTCTCGATGTTGTTGTGGTAGTACTCGACGGGCTTGCTCACCGACTCGCCGACGGCCTTAAAGCCGGCAAAGTGGATGACGCGGTCGATCTGATGGGTATCGAAGATCTTGTTCATCGCATCGCGGTCGAGCACGTTGGCCTCGTAGAAGGTGAGGTTCTTGGCGGCCTCGTCGCCCACGATGGTCTTGACGCGGTCGACGGCGACGGCGCTGGAGTTGGAGAGATCATCGACGATGACGACCTGGTAGCCACCCTCGAGCAGCTGAACGACGGTGTGCGAGCCGATAAAGCCGGCGCCACCGGTAACGAGGACACAGGTGTCTTTGGGGTCGAGTGCTTTGGACATGTAGTCTCCTATCGAATCAGGAACACTTCTTCAGGGGAGTATAGCGCAGGCAGGGACGCCCAAATCGTGCGCTGTAGGAAAAGCAGAGGATTGTGCTAACGTACTCATAGAAGAGCTTGCGTACGCATAACCTGATCTTTGGCATTTGCTTACGAGCCGCTGACCTTGCAGTTTCCTGCCGTTCGTGGAAATCGTTGGGACGCGCCATATGTACGCTAATATGTATGAGTTGAGCGACATATAAATAAGCATGTAACGGAGTACATATGTCACCAAACAGCGATTCCATCCTTTCCCAGGAGTTCTCGCGCCGCACTGCCCTCAAGGCCCTGTTCGGCGCCGCTTCTGCGGCAGTTCTTTTTGGCCTGCCCGCTCGCGCCCATGCGGCGGAGGCTTCCAAAGAAACCACCGATAAACTGAATGCCGCCCAGGCCCAGCTCGACGAGGTTCAGGCCCAGCTCGACAGCATCGCAAATGAGTATGCGGCGCTGGCCAACAAGAATGCCCAGACCCTCAACGACATCGAGAATGTCCAGGGCAAGATTGACGACACGCAGGCCCAGATCGATGAAAAGAAGGCCGAGCTCAAGAAGAAGCGCAACGACCTTTCCGATCGCGTGGCCGCCAGCTACAAGTCCGGCGGCACGAACATCCTGTCGCTGCTGCTGGCCTCTGGCTCGTTTGAGGAACTCGTCGCCAACGCGCATTACGTTGAGAAGATCAACAAGAGCGACCGCGACGCCATCGAGGACATTCAGACCATCCAGGAAGAGCTCGATGCGCAAAAGACCGAGCTCGAGTCGCAGAAGGCCGACTTAGAGAAGCTCAAGGACCAGCAGACTGCCCAGATGCAGGACATGCAGGCCAAGCAGCAAGAAGTCCAGACCGTGCTGAACGGTCTTTCCGACGACGTCAAGGAGCTCATGGCTCAGCGCGATTCCGAGATCCTCTCTGCTGCCCAGGCTGAGGAGGCCGCTAGGAAGGCTGCCGCTGCCGCGGCTGCCGCGAACAAGAACAATTCCTACTCGGGTGGTTCGAGCTCGGGTGGTGGATCGTACGCGCCCGGAACTCCGCAGCAGAATGCCGGCTCGGGCAAGCAGCAGGCTGTCGTCAACGCGTGCTACTCCACGCCTTCGCCGGGTCAGAACTGGTGCGCGGCGTGGGTCACCAATGTCTTCCGTAACGCCGGCGTTGGCTACTTTGGAGGCAATGCGTGCGACATGTTTAACGCCTGGTGCTATAGCTCCGACCGCTCGGCGCTGCAGGTGGGCATGATCGTGGCCGATTCCTCGCACAGCGGCACGGGTGCTCCGGGCCTTATCTACGGTCATGTGGGTATCTACGTTGGCGGCGGCATCGTTATGAGCAACGAGGGTGCCATTACATCGAAGTCGCTCGATTCGTTCATTAGCTTTTATGGTACTGGCTCTGGCGTGCGCTGGGGCTGGCTTGGCGGTATTGCACTGTCGTAACGGCGGTTTGGTCCGGGACAGTCCGAGAGGCATAAGGTTGCCTGCTCGGGCAGTCCTGCTCGCACGGAGAGCACATTAAGTGCTCTCCGGCTCGTGCGGAACTCGCGATCAACCTTATGCCTCTCGGACTGTCCCGGCCCCCTCGGGTCCTGAGCGCGACACACCGGACTGGGTTATCTGAATAAATATGGTGAAGGCCCCTTTCGGGGCCTTCTTTGTTAAAGGAATTCGCCGACTCGGTGGACTTCGGGTTCTAGGTCTACGTTGAATTGGTCTTTGACGGTTGCCTGGATGTGGCGGATGAGTTCGTCGACATCGGCGGCGGTGGCGTGGTCGGCGTTGACGATGAAGCCGCAGTGCTTCTCGCTCACCTGCGCGCCGCCAACGGCGTGTCCTCGCAGGCCGGCATCCATGATGAGTTTGCCGGCAAAGTAACCCTCGGGGCGCTTGAAAGTGGAGCCGGCGCTCGGCATGTCGAGCGGCTGCTTGTCCTCGCGGCGCTGGCGGTAGTCGTCCATGTCGGCCTTGATCATCGCGGCGTTGCCCGGGGCGAGATTGAAGGTGGCCGAAAGCACGATAAAGCCGTCATCGGCGATGCGGCTCTTTCGATAACCCAGGTTGAGCTCGTCGACATCGAACTCGATGATATTGCCGCTGCCGCGGGTGCCGTCGTCGAGCTGGCGAGCGGGTTTGTAGACGCGCACGGACTCCAGCACATCGGCCATGCAGGCACCGTAGGCACCGGCGTTCATGTAGCAGGCGCCGCCGACCGATCCGGGGATGCCCGAGATGGGCTCCATGCCGGTGAGACCGGCCTCGGCTGCCGCGGCTGCGACATCGGAAAGCAGCGCGCCGGCTGCCGCCGTGACGTGCGTGCCGTCGATCGTAATGTCGGAGAGGCCTTCGCCCAGCGCCACGACGACGCCGCGGATGCCCTTGTCGCCGACGAGTAGGTCGGAGCCGTTGCCCACGATGGTGAGGGGCAGATCGCAGCGATAGCAGGTATCGAGCGTGGCGACGAGGCCCTGCTCGGTATCGGGCGTGACAAAGACGTCGGCCGGGCCGCCGATCTTAAACGTGGTGTGCTCGCGCATGGGCTCGCTCATCAGTACGTTGTCCTCGCCGGCAACGCCAGCAAGCGCGCACAGCAGGTCCTCGTTAAAAAAGTCGTTCTCGTGCATACGAATATCCGCCTTTTGGTGGTCGTTGTCATCAATCGATTGCAATATACCCCACCCGGACGGATTTGGTGCGCTGGCGGCGATAAAACAGCCGTCTACCGGATTGGTAAAGTGTTTATCACCGAGGTAGAGGGGTAGTCGCTATACTTTCAAGAGATTGCGCGTAAACCCGGAAGGAGCGAGATGGCCAACAAAGTCACCCTCAAGCAGATCGCCCAGGAGGTGGGGCTTTCCCCCTCGTCGGTCTCGCTTGTGCTCAATAATCGGCCCTGTCGCATCTCGGAAGAAAACCGCAAGCTCATCAAAGAGGTCGCGGCGCGCAACCACTATGTTCCCAACCAGATCGCGCGCAGCCTGGTCATGCGCGAGTCGCGCACCCTGGGCCTTATCGTCCCTAACATCGAGAGCCGCTTTTTTGCCTCGCTCGCCGGTAGCCTGGAAAAGCGCTGCCGCGAGGACGGCTATGCGCTCTTCATTACCAGCTCGGGTGGAAGTGCCGACGACGATCTGGAGCTGCTGCGCCAGCTGGTAACGCGCGGCGTTGATGGTGTCTTCCTGGTTGTGGGCGACGAGTTCTCCGACGACCGCGCCCTGCGCGAAGAAGTCAGCCATCTGCCTATCCCTGCCGTGATGGTCGACCGTGCCATTGAGGGGCTCGAGTGCGACAAGGTGATGTTCGACCACGAGATGGGTGGCTACATGGCCACCCGCTATCTAATCGAGCAGGGTCACCGTCGCATTGCCTGCTTGGTTAACGCGCGCCGTTCCAATACGGGGCGTAAGCGACTTGCCGGCTATGAGCGCGCGCTGCGCGAGGTTGGCCTGCCTATCGACGCACGTTTGGAGTTTGAGAGCGAGTACTACATTCCGAGTGCCTACGAGGCCTCGGAGGCGGTGCTCGCAACTGATGCTACCGCTGTGTTCGCAAGCTCGGATAACATCGCCCTCGGTCTGCTCAAGCGCTTGCACGAGATGGGGAAGAGCATCCCGGGCGACATCTCGGTGGTGAGTTACGACAACTCGGCCGCCGACGTTCTCTTTGAGCCGGCGCTGACCGCGATTGAGCAGGATCCAGGTATCCTCGCGGAGCATGCTTTTGGCTGCATGTCCAAGCGTCTTGCCGGTAGGGGCGGCAGGCGTGCCGAAGAAGTCGTTCTGGAGCCGGCGCTTATCGTGAAGGGCAGCGTGCTCGATCTTACCGAATGTAGCTAAGCGTACTTGTTTGTTTGCATAGATTGTATGCGGAGTGTCCGCTATTTACCGGCGGGGCCGGGGTGC
>CAJJVE010000025.1:0-14182 GCA_905196265.1 uncultured Collinsella sp.
TCGTTGACGGCGAACATCACGGGTACGACAGAGGCTTTGCCGACGGCCTTGAGCTGCTTGGAGCGCATAAAGAGCAAGAAGATGATCGGGACAATGAACGTGGCGCCGGTGCCGCCGAGTTCGCCGATGTAGTTACCGAAGTTCTCGGTCAAGGCGAGGGCGGGGTGACCGCCGGCCTGCAGCGTGGCGAGGTTGGTGGTGATGTTGCCAAACAGCGCGGCGTTGAGGGCAGGCTTAACGACCGAGGGGCCGTGGATGCCCATGAACCAGAACAGCGGGATCATGAACCAGATGAGGGCGAGGCCGGCGTAGGAATCGGCAGCGGCGAACAGCGGGCTCACCAGCGTGGAGATGACGTTGGCAAACGGGACGGCCAAGCAGGTGCGGCAGATAACGTCGATGACGGCGACAAACAGGATGGAGAAGCTGAAGGCGAAGATGTCGCGGAAGTTCTGGGCGATGGCGCCGGGGACTTCTTTGGGCAGCTTGATGGTGATGTCTCGCTTAATGCAGAAGGCATAGATGTTGACCGTGGCAAATGCGGCGACAAAGGAGCTCAGCAGGCCCTTGGTGCCCATGTTGTCGGTAAAGAACACCGAGACATCGGCGCCGTCGATCTTGGCACTCGTCTGGGTAACGGCCAAGATGAGCATAGCGCACATGGCGGCGACCATGGTGCTCGTGGCGTTGATGGCCTTGCCGGCAGGCATGCGGCGGTTCTTGGAGCCGGTCAGCGCGCTTGCGGTGGTGCCGGCGACCATGATGCCCACGACGCCCATCGTGAAGTTGTAAACCTTGTTGCAGAAGTTCACGACGTCGACGTTCCACCAGTCGGGCAGCGTAAAGCCGCCGACCGTGGCGACAACGCCCGGCAGGGTCGAAATAAGCAGGAAGACAGAAGAAGACAGGATGATGGGCATTGCTGCCAAAAAGCCGTCTTTAATGGCCTGAAGGTAGATGTTCTTAGAGACCTTGTCGAAGTACGGCTGACCTTTCTCCAAGAACTTAACGATCGATTCCATAGTTCACGCTCCTCTTTGCATGAAATCTTAATGGCATGGACGTTGAAAACCTATATGGTCTCCCGCTTGCTAAAAGCCCGGGTGCAGGCGGGGTCGGTCCCAGGGGAGAGAGGGGAGCGGCTGGGTTTGTATCGCATAGGGCCGCTCCCTTCTCGGGGGAAAGCGAGGCGATGCGCTACTGCGCGTCCGCCATAGTGTCGGCGAGCTCCTTGTACCAGAGTGCCGACTGCTTGATGTAGCGTTTTTGCGTGTCGAAGTCGATGTAGAACAGGCCGTAGCGCTTGTTATAGCCGTTGGCCCACGAGAACTGGTCCTGCAGGCTCCAGATAAAGTAGCCCTGGACGTCGACGCCCTCGGCGCGCGCCTGGAGCACCTTCTCCATGTGCTGGTCGACAAAGTCGATGCGCTCGGGATCGGCGACGATGCCGTTTGCGTCGGGCTCGGGGTCCTTGTGGCCCAGGCCGTTTTCGGTGATATAGATGACGGGGAGGTTGGGATAGGTGGCGCTGATGTGCTTGAGCGTGTCGTAGAGGCCTTGCGGGTAGATGAGCCAATCCCAGTCGGTGGTGGGGATACCCGGCATATCGACCTGCTGCCCGACGCCCTTAAACTTAAAGCACGAGGTGCCCTTGTCTCCGGTGCCGTTAAAGCTGTTGGTTGACTCGCCATCGTAGGCGGCGATAAACGCCGACTGATAGTAGTTGAGGCCGAACATATCGTTGCGGGGCGCCGCCTTGGCGAGCTCCTCCATGTCGCTGTCCTCAACCGTAAGTGTGGCGTTGTTGGCACGCAGAATCTCGTTGATGAGTGAGAGGGTGCGCGCGGAGTAGTGACCCAGGAAGGCGCCGTCCATGATGAAGTCGGTGTAGAAGGCGTTGTACAGGTCGGCGGCGTGCTGGTCGGCGGGCGAGTCGGTGGCAGGATATGCCGGCGTCAGGACGTTGACCATGCCAATGCGTCCGCCCAGGTGCTCGGTCTCGTCAAGATCCTTATACAGGTTGACGGCGCGGGCGTGGGCAACGAGCTCGTTGTGCTGGCTCTGGATGCCGCTCGTCACATCAAAGTGATGGTTGGGCGGGAAGTTGCCTTGGATGTATTGGGAGTGCGAGAGGCTGATGAGCTCGTTGATGGTGAACCAATTCTTGACCTCGCGGAACTCGCGGAAGCAGAACTCGGCATAGCGCACATAGGCGTCGACGGTCTTGCGGTTGAGCCAGTCGCCCTGGTTGAACAGGGCGGCGGGGGAGTCAAAGTGATGCAGGGACACATAGGGCTCGACGCCATACTTTTTGCAGCAGGCGAACAGCTCGTGGTAGTGCTTAACGCCCTCGGCGAGGGGTTCGGCATCGTCGCCGTTGGGGAAGATGCGGGTCCAGGCGATGGACACACGAATGGCGTTGAGTCCATGCTCGGCAGAAAGGCGGATATCCTCCTCGTAGCGGTTGTAGAAATCACTGGCCGGGTCGGGCAAAAAGCGACCCTGGGCGACAAGGTAATCGTCCCACATGGTCTTACCCTTGCCTGCCACCTTCGTGGAACCTTCCGTTTGGTACGCGGCGGTTGCGGCGCCCCAAACAAAGCCCTTCGGCAGCTGCTGTACGCGGTTTAGCAAAGACATATGCATACACCCTCTCGTCTCGCTGTTCGATATTGTGCGTTTGCGCTCAGGAGGCTCCCTGGTTAGCGTTCAGCGGTGAAAAAGCCCGATAAACACTATCTTAAAATGATTAGAACCAAAATGAGCACGTGAACATTTGACAATGAGCACGTTAACATCCGGCTGGGATGTATAGAAACAAAACAACTTCAAACAGCCGCGAACGGTTGTATTTGTTCGGTAAGCGGTTTTGATTGACAGAAGTTTTCATGTTGTGGTATATGGCTCGGGTATCATGAGCACGTTATCAATGTATGTACGATGCGCCATGGGCGCGGGGAATAGTTGGGAAGCAGGTTAGCGTGGAAGGCATGGATCAGCAGACAAGGAATGGTCGTTCGGCGAGCGCGGCAGAGGTTGCGGCGCTCGCTGGCGTGAGCCGCCAGACTGTGTCTCGCGTGGTCAACGGTATGCCCAACGTGACGGAAAAGACGCGCAAGCGTGTGCTGGCCGCCATGGAAGAGCTGGGCTTTCGTCCCAATTTTGCTGGAGCGGCGTTGCGCGGCGGGTCGTATCGTTCTATTGGCCTGTGCATGTACAACATCACACGTGTCGGTAACATGGCGACGCTCGAGGGTATCATGCAAGCGGCGCGCGAGCACGATTTTGCCGTCACTATGATCGAGATGGGCGGCGACAAGCCCTATGCACTTGCCGATGCCTCGCGCCGCATGGTCGAGCGACCCGTCGACGGCATGATTCTCAACATGAACCGCATGGCTCCCGATTTTGAGGAGTTTGTTCCCCAGCCGGGAGTGCGAACGGTCATCCTGTCCATGTATGCGCATCCGCGCTGCACGACGATCGACTCCGACCAGTATGGTTCGTGCGAGCTGTTGACCAATTATCTGCTGGAACATGGTCACTCGAATATGCGGTTTGTGGCGGGTCCGGAAAACTCGATTTCCTCGCGTTTTCGTGAGGCCGGTTGGCGCGATACGCTGGGTCGTGCTCATGTCGATGCCGCTCCGATGCTGCGTGGCGATTGGAGTGCGGACAGTGGGTACGCCATGGGCGAGCGGATTGCGGCCGAGGTGCTTGCCGGCGGGTCGCAGGCGCCGACTGCCGTGCTTGCGGCAAATGACCAGATGGCGCTGGGCGTTATCGCCGCGCTCGAGAACGCGGGCCTGTCCGTGCCCGACGACGTGAGCGTGGTTGGTATCGACGACGCACTCGAGGGACTTGTTCCTCACAATCGACTGACGACGCTGCGATTTGATTTGCGCGGTGTCGGTAAGCTTGCGTTTGAGGCGGCGATTGGAGAGAGCTCGTCTATCGAGGCGATTCATGTGCCGAGTACGCTGGTCGAACGCTCGACTGTTAGGGACATACGGGGTTAGGTCCTACTCCGTTTGTCTCGATTTGTAACAGGTAGACGGTCAAAAGCGGGCTACGTGTTACAGATTTAGATTCTTCGGAAAGAGCAATCCTGTTCGTCTCAATCTGTAACAGCTAGGACCAAAAAACTCGGCTAGATGTTACAGATCGAGACAAACGGCTCCCGACCAGCCCAAAAACAAAAAGACCGGGGGCGGCGCGCCGTGTGACGTGCCGCCCCCGGCTGAGAAATGGGGACAGGTTATGTGGGCGGGTAACCCCGTCAGCCGCTAGTCCAGACGACGGGTTTGCGCCACGTGCTTGTACCAGTAGGCGCTTGCCTTGGGCGTGCGCTTCTGGGTTTCAAAGTCAACGTAGAAGAAGCCGTAACGCTTGTTGTAGCCATTGGTCCAGGAGAACTGATCCTGCAGGCTCCACAGGAAGTAGCCGCCCACGTTGACGCCAACCTCCATGGCCTTGAGCAACCAGCGCAGGTGCTGCTCGATGTAGTCGATGCGCGGCTGGTCGTCCACAAAACCGTCCTTGTAGGGGTCCTTGTAGCCCATGCCGTTCTCGGTGATGAAGATCTGCTTGTAGTTGGGGTAGCGCTGCTTAATGTAGACGAGCAGATCGAACAGGCCCTCGGGATAGATGATCCAGTCCCAGTCGGTGGTGGGGATGCCAGGCTTGTTCACATGCTCGCCAATGCCCTTGACGCGCCAGCGGCCGGTGCCCTTCTCGCCCGTACCGTTGTGGTGCAGGTCGTTCTCGCCGTCGTAAGCCTTCAAGAAACGGCACTGGTAGTTGTTAACGCCCAGGTAGTCGTTGTAGAGCGCTGCCTTGCGCATAATCTCGAGGTCCTCGTCCGGGATCTCGATGGTGCCGCCCGAGACGGCAGCCAAGCGGTTGGCGCACTCGAGGGTGTCGGGCGCGTAGTCGCCGCGGAAGGTGGCGTCGAGCAAGAACTGGTTCTGCAGCACGTGCTCGTTGTTGGCGGCTTTGATGTCGGCGGGGTCGTTCTCGTTGAGCGGATACTTAAACTCCAGCGACTGGATGACGCCGATCTTGCCCTTAAAACCGCCGTTGTGGAAGGCCAGTACTGCCTTGGCGTGGGCGAGCATCATGTTGTGCTCGCACTGGAAGGCCTCGGCCAGATGCGCCTTGACGCCGCCGGGGAAGGTGCCCTCGATGTAGGTGTTGGAGGCATCGGCCCAAATCTCGTTAAAGGTGAACCAGTAGGTCACCTGGTCGGCGTACTCCTTAAAGCAGAAGGTGGCAAAGTCCACAAAGGCGTCGATGGTCTCGCGGTTGAGGAAATCGCCCTTCTCAAAGAGGGGGAGCGGCGTGTCAAAGTGATGCAGCGTGACAAACGGCTCAACATGGTGCTTGTGGCACTCGGCGAAAAGGTCGTGGTAGAACTGGACACCCTCGGGGTTGATCTCGCCGGTGCCGTTGGGGAAGATGCGGCTCCAGGCAATGGAGAGGCGGATGCCGAACTCCTCGCACAGCTCCAGATCGACGGGGTACTGGTTGTAGAAGTCCGAAGCGGGATCGGGGGAAAAGCGCCCCTGGGCCTCCAGGAAGTCGTCCCAGGCAACCTTGCCTTTACCGTGGGTGCGGGTCTCGCCCTCTACCTGGTAGGCAGCAGTGGCGCCGCCAAAGACAAAGTCCTCGGGAAACTGCGCAGGCGGGTTGGTGACGCTAGCAGGGTTAACGGACATGATGATCCAATCGTCTAAATCGAAGGGCCAGCCGGTCTTGGATAGTCGGCTGGCCCTGAGCGTTACTTACTTCGAAAGTTGTTCGGCGACGAAGGCGAGAGACTTATCGCCGTTCTGGGAGAGCTCGATGTACTGCTTGCCGCGGCAGGCGACGCACTTGTTGCCCACGCGCTCGCAGTCCTTCTGCAGGTCGGCCAGGTAGCTTGCGGCCTGCGGGGCCAGAACGACCAGGTCAAAGTCGGGGAGCATGTCAACGTGGTTGCCATATGCCTCGGCAGCGGTCTCAAGATCGATGCCGCGCTCCTTGGCAGCCTTGGCCAGCGCGTTGGCGAGCAGGCCCGAGGTTCCGCCACCCTGGCAGAGCACGAGTACGCGCTTGCCGTTGAGGTCGCTGGCGGTCGTTGCCTCAGTGGCGACAGCGGCGGGGGCGTCGGCCTTCACGGCCTCGGCAGCAGCGCCGGCGGCAACGCTCTTGGCGTCAGCCTTGCCCTGGAAGGCATCGTTGAGCTTGGCGGCCTTCTCGGCGTTCTTGGCGGCGAGCTCCTCTTGGGAAATCTCGGCCTCCTCGGCGCACTTCTGGGCGTCGTAGGCACGGAAGAACGGGTAGTACAGAACGAAGTCGACGACCAGGATAAGGGCGAGCATCACAAAGGCGAGCGGCTGGAAGCCCAGGCCCATGATGGTGCCGATGGGGCCGGGGACAGTCCAGGGCAGGGTGTACATAAAGCCGTTCATGCCCAAGAAGTCGATAAAGATCTTGAGGATCCAGATGTTGGCGATCGGGGCAAAGACAAACGGGACAAAGAAGACGGGGTTGAGCACGATGGGCGCGGCGAACAGCAGCGGCTCGTTGACGGCAAAGCAGACGGGGACGATGGCGGCCTTACCGACGGCGCGCATCTCCTGGGACTTGGCCAGGAAGCAGAACATAAAGACCAGGACGAGCGTGGCGCCGGTGCCGCCCATGCAGACGACGAAGTACTGGGCACCCTGGGTCAGGACAGCGGAAGCGTGCTGGCCAGCCTGGAACGCAGCCAGGTTGTCGGTCATGTTGGCAACGAGAGCGGCGGCGATGGCGGGCTCGACGATCGAGGGGCCGTGGACGCCCACGAACCAGAAGAGGCTCATGGCGCCGTAGATCACAGCGAGGCCGATGTAGCCATCGGCAGCGGTGAACAGGGGCTGGAACACCTGGATGACACCCTGGGCAAAGCAGAAGCCAAAAGCAGCGCGGAAGACGATGTCAAAAACCCAAAAGACGGTGATGCAGACGGAGAAGGGGATGATGTCCTTAAAGGTCTGCGAGATGTTGGGCGGAACCTGCTCGGGCATCTTGACGGTGATGTTGCGCTTAATGAAGAACTTGTAGATGATGCCGGTCACAAACGCAGCGATGAAAGCGGTCAGCAGGCCCTTGGAACCAAGGTAGGTGGTGTTGAAACCGCTGGCAGCGTCCGTGGCGATGGTGTCGCTCGAAAGGAGCAGAAAGCCGATGATGGCCGCGCACATGCACGAGATGAAGTTGATCTGGTTGTTCTT
The DNA here is from genome assembly GCA_905196265.1 of uncultured Collinsella sp. Taxonomy (GTDB): domain Bacteria; phylum Actinomycetota; class Coriobacteriia; order Coriobacteriales; family Coriobacteriaceae; genus Collinsella. The sequence goes on from CAJJVE010000025.1 coordinate 7,257, forward strand.
GGGCAGATCGCGGTTCTGAGCGTCGGCAAAGTGCTTGGCCGTGGTGGCGGCGCAGGCGATGGCCAGGATGCCCATGGAGTAGTTGTAGCACTTCCACAGGGCGTTGTTGATGTCATCGGGCCAGTAGAAACCCCAGATGTTGGGGACCGAGGCTACCAGGCAGAAGATGGACGAGAAGATGATGATGGGGATGACGGAGATAAAGCCGTCGCGGATCGCCTTGAGGTACTTGTTGCGGGCGATCGCGTTGAAAAAGGGCTGGCCCTTTTCGATGATGGCGATGAGTTGCTCCATGCAATGCTCCTAAGAGTCGGTGGGTTAGCAACGATGGTAGCTTTTGGCGTCCGGTTGCCAAAATGTTGACGTTGCCATTTTGCGACACAAAAAAAGACGCGAACCGGTGGTTCCTGTGCCTGCGAACCGTCGATTCCTTACGCGTAAACGTTTGAGCCGCCCGGTGGCTCTGTGTTTGCACAATGGCAACGTTAACATTTGGTCGACAAAAGCCGTTCGGGGAAGCAAAAATGTCGGTGAACGGTAGGTTTTGGGTGGTGAGCGTATGGTGGGGGAGGCGTTGGATATACTTGAAGGCGTTAAAAATGACTGCGCAAGGTGCCACCAATGGCATCGTTGACATAGAAAGATCGACCTATGGCCGCTGTTAAAAAATCGGTATCCGTCAAAGACGTAGCGCGCCTCGCGGGCGTCTCGGAGCAGACGGTCTCGCGCACCGTGCACGATTCGCCCAGCGTGCGCCCCGAGACCAAGGAACGCGTGCGTGCCGCCATGCGCGAGCTGGGGTATCGCCCCAATTTTGCCGGTCGATCGCTGCGCCGTGGCAAGTTTAAGACCGTCGGTGTCGCCATGTTCAACATTACCGGTACTGGCAACCTCGACCGTATGGAGGGCTTTGCCGCCGCCGCCGATAAGCACGGCTACGCCATCACCCTCACTAAAGTAGATGGACATCCCTATACCCTCGAGAGCGCATCATCGCGTATGAGCGCGCTGCCGGTAGACGGCATGGTTGTGATCATGAACCGCATGCCGGCGGACTTTGGCACCTTTGAGCCGCTGCCCGGTATGCAGACGGTGCTCGTTACCATGCTGGAGCACCCACTGTGCTCGACGGTCGATAACGATCAGCTCGATTGCTCACGCCAGGTTGTCGAGTACTTGCTGGGGCAGGGACACAAGACCGTGCACTTTATCTCGTGTCCCGAGCGCTCGCTTTCGGGCATGCAGCGCGAGGAGGGGTGGCGCGAGACATTGCGCGCGCATGGCATTGAGCCACCGCGACTCGTTCGTGGCGATTGGACGGCACAGAGCGGGTATGCTGCCGGTCAGGCTCTGGCGGACGATCCGACCTGTACGGCTATTTATGCTTCCAACGACGCCATGGCCTACGGCTGCATTCGCGGACTCGAGTCGCGCGGAAAGCACGTGCCCGAGGACGTGAGCGTGGTGGGTGTTGATGACAGTCTGGGCGACATCGTGCCCGATCGTCGCCTGGCCACTGTGCGCTTTGACAACAAGCGTGTCGGCATGTGGGCAGTCGATAAGATCGCCGGTGCCGAGGAGGTTGCGTCTGGCGTGGAGCACATGCTGATCCCCGGCGTGCTCGTAGAGGGCGATACGGTGCGCGATTTGCGTTAGGGTGCGGTCCTGTTTGGGTTTACGCTAATCATGTTTGATATTGTTCGAAATGGTTTGGAAACCGTTCACGGGCGAAAAAAGACCGTTCACGGCTCGAAATAACGGTTTGCATTGTTCCTTTTTGTTTGAATGTTATTGTTTCTGTCATACACAGCGCAGCGCGTATGCCCGGACGCGATGCTCTCCGTTGGTTCATATGTGAAAGGAACGCAATATGGCAACCAAAGAAGAAATCTCGATGGTTGGATTCGAGATTGTCGCATACGCAGGTGACGCCCAGACCGATCTGCTTGCAGCGCTCGATGCTGCTCGCGAGGGTGACTTTGAGAAGGCCGAGCAGCTGCACAAGGATGCCAGCGATGCGCTCATCGGTGCCCACGACACGCAGACCAAGCTGCTTTCGCAGGAGGCCGGCGGTGGCGAGATGGAGATGACCTTCATCATGGCTCACGCTCAGGATACCCTCATGACCACTATGATCCTGGAGAAGCAGGCCCGCTTTACCATCGATGCCTACAAGCGCATTGCCGAGCTCGAGGCCAAGCTCGCCTAACGAGCCCTCACAACCAAGCCCCTTTCCAAAAGCCCTGCCGCTACCCGCGGCAGGGCTTTTTTCTGTCCTCCTCCCCGCAACTCATCCCGAGATAGTCATTGGGGACGTTCTTAAACGACTAGTCATTGGGGACAGTCTTGGCGCGCTCCGTTCGTCCTCCCGTTCGATTTTTGCTCGGTGGGTATACTTCCTTTCGCATTAAACGCCGGACTGAGGAGGTATCCAAATGCCGGATAACGGGTCAATACAAAAAAGAGACGCGCACGAGATGGCTCATGGGCGTCCTGTCCAGATAACCGAGCACACGACGGTAACCGAGCTGCAGCCCAGTCTGTCCGATGTCGTGTGCGCAAACAAAAAGCTGCAGATTGGCTTTATCGTTGCGCTCGTGGTCCTGGCGCTGCTGTCGGGCTTTGTAGCTCGTCCGCATTTCGCCGATACCAAAACTTGGGACTCCACCATCGAGGTCATCGACCAAAAGAAGGGTAACGTACTGGCGCTCACGGCTTCATGCGTGGCGCTGTCTGCGGGCATTACCGCGCTGCCGGGTGATACGGGAACGCCGGTTGCCGAGCAGCTCGCGCAGCTTTCAGGCAACCTTGGTATCGTGCTTGCCGTGCTATACCTGGAGAAATATTTGCTCACGATTTTGTGGTCGGTTGGCCTGGGCATCTTAATCCCGTTTGCGTTGGTGCTCTTTGCGGTGTCGCTCGGCATTCACGGGCGCTGGAGCACGAGCGCTGTCCTGCGCCGTGTGGCGACGCGCGTGCTGGTGGTTGCCGTGATCGGCATGGCGCTCGTGCCCGCGAGCGTATGGGTGTCACAGAAGGTCGATGAAACGTATCGCGTAAGTATTGAGCAAGCTGAGCAAAAGGCTGCGGACGCTGCGGACGCGGCCGACACCACGGACAAGTCAGCCGAGACCAGCTCAAAATCGAACAAGAAAAAATCCGAGACCACGGAGTCCAAAAACGTGCTCGAGCAGTTGACTGATGGGGCATCGAGCCTTGTTACGTCGGTGACCAGCGGCGCCAAGCAGATGACCGATGAGATCGTGCGGCAGGTGACCGATCTGATTGAAGGCGTCATCGTGATGATCGTGACTTCGTGCGTTATCCCGCTGCTGGTGCTCGTGGCGTTTCTGTGGCTGGGTCACACCCTGTTGGGGATCGATATCTCCGGTCCCGCGAACTATCTGACGGGCCGCTTTCTGAGTGCTCCTTCCAAGCACGCCAAAAAGGGCGGGCAGTCCGAGTAGCTAAAACAGCTGTATATACCGGGGAATACTGCCGAAGGGCGGCCGAGACACGTTCTCGGCCGCCCTTTTGTTTGTTGAACACATGGTCGCTACGTCCGCGCCGGGCCCAAACGGCCAGCAATCATCCGTAAACGGTATTTGTTCAAAAAAGAACAAAGATAAACAAATAATTCTTGCAGTTAATGTTCGAATGTGTTCAAATAAACATGAACAGTGAAGAACCGCACATTCAGATGCCCGGACCTGAACGCGATTCAACACTTCCAAACAGAAACTACGCACCTGCGTATCTCTCAAGGAGGATGTCATGAGGGTTGTAATCGCTTCCGATGCCGACGGTATGTCGATGAAGGAGTCCATCAAGGAGATGCTCATCGCCGACGGTCACGAGGTCGTCGACTATTCCGAGACCCCTGCCGCGGACTTTGTCGATTCCGCGACCGCCGTTGCCAAGGACCTGCTGGAGCACAAGGATTCCCAGGGCTTCGCATTCGATAAGTACGGCGTCGGCTCCTATATGGCCGCCGTCAAGATTAAGGGCATGGTCGTCGCCAACATTTCCGACGAGCGTTCCGCCTACATGACCCGCGAGCACAACGGCTCGCGCATGGTCACCATGGGCCCGGGCGTTGTGGGCACCGAGGTCGCCAAGAAGATCGCCCGCGAGTTCCTGCGCGCCCAGTACGCCGGCGGCCGTCACCAGATCCGTGTCGACATGCTCAACAAGATGGCCTAACGAGAGCCACCGAGAACTCGAACTTCTACCTCAACTTGTGAATTCAGACGAAAGGACGTTCTGATGAAGAAGACCATCGCAATCGGTTGCGACCATATCGTTACGGACGAGAAGATCTATCTGGCCGACCGCCTGGAGCAGGCTGGCTACAAGGTGCTCGACTGCGGCACCTACAGCCACACCCGTACGCACTATCCCATCTACGGTAAGGCCGTGGGCGAGGCTGTTGCCAGCGGCAAGGCCGACTTTGGCGTGGCCCTGTGCGGCACCGGCATCGGCATCACCAACGCCGTCAACAAGGTTCCCGGCGCCCGTTGCGCCCTGGTTCGCGACATGACCTCTGCCCTGTATGCCCGTCGCGAGCTCAACGCCAACATCGTGGGCTTTGGCGGCAAGATTACCGGCGAGTTCCTGATGGCCGATATCATGCTTGCCTTCCTGGAGGAGCCCTACGAGAAGACTCCCGAGCACGATGCCCTGATCGCCAAGATCGATGCCTGCAATAAGGCCGACGCCGAGGCTCAGGCTGACCCGCACTTCTTTGACGAGTTCCTCGAGAAGTGGGACCGCGGCGAATACCACGATTAGCGGGTATCCGGCGTAATTAACTAGTTCGTTGACGGCTCGCGTTTCTGTGATGGGGCGCGGGCCGGTTTGCTATCAGCCCAATTGGCCCAGCGGGCTGGACGCGCATTGTTTTGTTTGCGGCGCTGCCTCATTACCTTTCTGCTAGAGGCACGACGTTCACAATGGATCGTGCGAGATGATATGTGAAGGAGAAGATTCCCATGGAGTTTGTTCTTGATAACGGCTCTGTCCGCATTGCGTTGAGCACGGCTGGCGGATCGTTCACTTCTATTGCGGCCAACGGCCGTGAGTACCTGTGGCAGGGTGACCCGGCGGTCTGGTCGGGCCAGGCACCCATTTGTTTCCCGATCTGCGGCGGCCTTCGCGACGGTCACGCAATGACCATGGGCGGCCGCGAGATTAAGCTCGCCCGTCATGGCTTTGCTCGCAAACAGGAGTGGAAGCTCGAGGAGCAGGGCGACAACATGGTCGCGCTGAGCCTAAGCTCTGCCGACCATGCCGAGTTGCTCGAGCAGTACCCGTATCCGTTTAAGATCGTTGCTCGTTACATGATCGATGCGGAAAAGGTGGCTGTGTCGTACGAGGTGACCAATGAGGGCACCGAGGACATGCCGTTCTTTGTGGGCGGTCACCCTGGCTTTAAGTGCCCGCTTGACGAGGGCGAGTCCTATGACGACTACGAGCTCCGTTTTGAGCAGCGCGAGGCCGCCGAGCTCTGTACTGCCGTTCCCTCGACGGGCCTGATTGATGTTGAGCATCGCAGCAAGAACCCGATGGTTGGCCATGACCTGCCGCTGACGCACGAACTCTTTGACTTCGCAGAGACCATCTTTGACGTGCTTGAGAGCCGCGTGGTTACGCTGACCAAGAAAACCGAGGACAAGGGCGTGCGACTGACGTTCCCCGATATGCCGTACCTGATTGTGTGGAGCAAGCCCGAGGGTGACTTTGTGGCCGTGGAACCGTGGGGCGGCCTGTCCACCTGCTCCGACGAGGACGATATTCTGGAGCACAAGCGCGGCTGCCTGGTGGCCAAGCCGGGGGAGACCGTTACTCGCGGCTTTGAGATCGAGATCCTTTAACGAGCTATCGTATGTTTGGGGCCGCGCGTGTCGTGCCCCGGAAACAGGAGTTCAATATGATTCTGACCGTTACCATGAACCCGTCGATTGATACGCGCTATCAGCTCGACAAGTTGATCATCGACGACGTGAACCGCGTGACGCCCGAAAAGACCGCTGGCGGTAAGGGCCTCAACGTGAGCCGCGTGTTGCTGCAGCTGGGCGACGACGTGCTCGCGACCGGTCTGCTCGGCGGCCACATGGGTGCCTATATGGCCGAGCTCATGGATGCTGACGGCGTCAAGAACGAATTTGTGCCCATCGCCGGTGAGACGCGCATTTGCCTGAATATTCTGCACGAGGGTAATCAGACCGAGCTTTTGGAGAGCGGCCCGCAGATCACCCCGGCCGAGCTTGAGGCCTTTACGGCCAAGTTCGCCGAGCTTGCGGCGAAGGCGGACGTTGTGACGCTTTCGGGCTCGCTGCCGCGCGGCGTCGATGCCGGCTACTATGCCGAGCTCGTCAAGATCGCCGAGAAGGCGGGCGCCAAGGTGCTGCTCGACACCTCGGGTGCATCGCTGGAGGCCGCGCTGGAGTCCGACGCTAAGCCCGAGCTCGTAAAGCCCAACCTGACTGAGATAAACGGTCTGCTGGGTACGTCCTTTACGACCGATGATGTCGATGCCCTGCGCGAGGCGCTTGCCGCCGATGGCCGCTTTGCCGGTATTCCCTGGGTTGTCGTTTCGATGGGCGCTGCCGGTTCGGTGGGCTTCCATGAGGGCCGTGCGTTCCGCGCCAAGACGCCCGCGATTGCGGCTGTGAACGCGACGGGTTCCGGCGACTCGACCATCGCCGGCTTTGCGCATGCCATTGCTGCTGGTGCCGACGACGTCACGGTGCTCAAGACCGCCAATACCTGCGGCAAGCTCAACGCCATGGATCCCAAGACCGGCCACCTGGTCATGGACCGCTGGGACGAGATCTACAACAGCGTTGAAGTAACGGAGCTTTAGGGTTACGCGGTTTTACCAAACCGCGTAACGGCTCGACGCTGCGCGGGCCGCATTTGGACAA
>CAJJVE010000026.1:0-13799 GCA_905196265.1 uncultured Collinsella sp.
GTTTCCTCATCCATCACGGCAATCTTTCGGCATCGCTACGCGAGACCGCCGAGGAGCTCATGCGCGACGAGGAGCAGGCACAGACGACCGTCACCACCTCTACGCTTGAACTCGGCATCGATATCGGCCGTCTAGAGCGTGCCTTCCAGATCGACGCGCCGTTTACCGTCAGCTCCTTTTTGCAGCGCATGGGGCGCACGGGACGCCGTGATCTTCCGCCCGAGATGTGGTTCGTCATGCGCGAGGAAGAACCCGAGCCGCGCACGATGATGCCCGAGACCATTCCGTGGAAGCTCCTGCAGGGCATCGCGCTTGTACAACTCTATCGCGAGGAAAAATGGGTTGAGCCGCCCGAGCTCGATCGGCTCCCCTACAGCCTGCTCTACCACCAGACCATGTCGACGCTTGCCAGCACCGGTGAGCTCACGCCGGCCGAACTTGCCCAGCGCGTGCTCACGCTCAGTTATTTCCATCGCGTCTCGACCGATGACTATCGCGTGTTGCTGCGCCACCTCATTGACATCGACCATATCCAGGTCACCGAGGGCGGCGGGCTCATCGTGGGTCTCGCGGGCGAGCGCATCATTAACAACTTTAAGTTTTACGCCGTGTTCCAGGAAAACGAGGAGTTCACCGTTCGCAGCGAGTCGGCCGAGTTGGGCACGATTGTCAATCCGCCACCGCCCGGTGAGCGCATCGCCATCGCCGGGCACTGCTGGATTGTCGAGGAAGTGGACTGGAAGCGTCATACCGTTTTTGCCACGCAGGTAAAAGGTCGCGTGCCGGCCTATTTTGGCGACTGCCCCGGTGATATCAATACACACGTACTCGAACGTATGCGCAAGGCGCTCAACGAGCACGCGGCATATCCGTACCTTATGGGTAACGCACGGGCCCGTCTGGCGCAGGCTCGTCATACTGCTGAGCTTTCGGGTGCGGGAACTAAGCCACTCATCAACCTGGGTGGCGACACCTGGGTGCTCTTCCCCTGGCTGGGCAGCTACGCCTTTTTGGCACTCGAGCGCATGCTCAAGATTAAGTGTGCCGCGGAGCTGGGCCTTCGCGGACTCGACCCGTCACGCGCGTACTTTATGCAGTTTAAGATGAAGGCCGACGAGGAGACGTTCTTTGAGGTACTCGCCGCCGAGGCCGAGAAAGACTTCGATCCCATCGAGCTCGTCTATCCTGGCGAGGTGCCTTACTTTGACCGCTACGACGAGTTTGTTCCCGAAGAGCTCGTGCGCAAGGGCTTTGCCGAAGGCGTGCTCGACATAGAGGGCATGAAGCAGCGCGTCCTCAGCTGGCGCGACCACGCCTAAGACCAGTCTTTTTGGGACGGGGCGACTTACTTGTCGTGAAGGGCGGTGCCGAGGAAGTCGGCGTCGAAGGGCACGGCTTCGGCAAAGGCATAGTCGCCGTCGCTGGCGATGAGCAGGTAGTTTTCCTCGCCGCCGAACTCCGCATCGCCACAGGGGACCACCCAGGCGTGGGCGAATACCTCGAGTGCCGTGGCGGCGCAATCGCGCAGGAACGTCACGTCGCTCCCCTCGTTTGCGCCCACGATATTGGCAACGTAGATGCCGCCCGGGTTCAAGCAGCCCCGCACTAAACGCAACGCCTCAACCGTTGCCAGCTCGCGTACGGGTTCGGCGCCGCCAAAGCAATCGCTCACGACCACGTCGTAGCGACGATGGCCCACGCTCGTCACACCCAGATACGAGCGAGCCTCAGCGGTTATCACCCGCAGGCGATCGCCCGCCGCGCGCTCCAGCCCGTCTAGGTAGAACCAGCGGCGCGCCAGGCGCGTAATCTCTCCGTCATACTCGATGACGTCCATGCGCAAGCCCTCGTGCGACATCAGGGCGAATTTAGGATAGGCAAACCCGCCGCCGCCCAGCATAAGCATGCGGTCGATACCGTGACCATAAGCGTCGCGCATCGCATCCTCGGCCTCAAACACGTCGTCAAACGCGCGATAGTACGCAAAGACGGGCTCCGCCCAACGCTCGCCAACGTAACTCGCGCTTTGGTAGACGCCGCCTTGCACCAATACGCGGACTTCGTCGCCGCCCTCGTCGTGCACGCGTTTCACACGCGCCAACCCATTGCGGGTTCGCGCAACCTGCAGACAGGCAGCACGAACAGCGACAGCGGCCGCACCAAGCGCCGCGGCTCCCAGAGCAACGCCGGCAACGACGCCGGCAGAAACACTCGGCTTGTTCATCTAGAGCTCCTTTTGCAGATAAAGGCCATGGTCATAAAATCCAAGATGGCGATAGTACTCGCGCGTACCGATCGCGCTGATCACGTTGATGCGCGCATAGCCGGCATCCCGGGCAATCTCGCACGCACGCTCTACGAGCAAACGCCCCAACCCGTGATGCTGCGCCGCCTGGCCCTGGTCGCCCACGCGTGCCGCCATGCCATACACGTGCACCTCGCGAATCATCGCCTCGTCCGGCATCGTCGGCAACTCGTCCGCATGCGCGGCAACAAACGAATGGTCGGGCAGCGACAACCGCAAAAAGCCCGCGATCTTGCCCTCGGGCGTCACCCACTGCAAAAAGCGCTCGTGCGTCACCGGCGTCTCGTACGCCACTTCCTCATCAAGAGATAACTCATCCAAGTCGGCACCCGCAGTGCTGATCTCGCGATAGCGAATCTCGCGCACCGTCGCACCGTCACCCCGAGCAGCAAGACGGTTCTCAACGAGCTGACGCAGGTTGGGTTTCTTGTTGCCCACCATAATGTCGTCGGAACTAAAGTCGCGAATCATGCGGCTGATACGGCAGAACGGCGGCGTCACCACGATGTCATCGGCCAGCACGTCGAGAAGCTCTTCCTCGGTATAGGGGCGCCACTCGCCGCGCTCATAGCAGCCCACCAGACGCGAGCCCTCGATGAGCGCACACGGGTAGACCTTGACCTCGTCGGGCATAAAGGCCCCCTCGGTCATAAAGCGTTCGTAGTCGCGCTTGTCCCCCTCGGGTGTGGCGCCCAATAAGTTGAGCATAAAATGCGCATGGATCTTAAAGCCAAACAGGCGCGCAAGCGAAAACGCCCGCTCGATCTGAGCCACCGAAATGCGACGCTCGTTGATATCGAGCAGGTGCTGGTCGAGGCTCTGGATGCCCATCTGAATCTTGGTGCAACCCAAGCGGCGGATAAGCGTGAGGGCCTGCGGCGTTACAGCATCGGGGCGCGTCTCGATAACGAGCCCCACCACGCGATGCTTCGCCGTCTCGTTGGTGCGCTGTTGACCCTCGAGCTCCTCCATCGTTGCCGTCTGCCACTTGGCAACCTCGCCCCACGGCGTACCGGGGCCGTACAGACGACGCACCGCGCGGTTATAGCCGCCCACGGCAGCATCCACACGCTCCTGCTCGTCGGCAACACCACTCGCAAGCTCGGCCTCGTCGGTCGCAATACCGGCAGCCCGATAGCGCTCGCGGCGCTCTGTTACCACCGGCGGCAAGGCATCGGCGGGAGCGTCATCGAGCAGGCGCCCCGCCTCGGCACGGCTGATGCCCGGACGTGCCAACATGGGGTTTGCCGCCACGCCGGCGACGGCATCGTCATTGAGCGCACGGAAGAGCTCCGACATAAACCATGCCTGATACCCTTGCGGATAGTCGCTCCAGGTGCCGCCGAGCACGATGAGCTCAATCTTATCGGTCGCATGCCCCATCTGCGAAAGCGCGGTCAGACGAGCGCTCACCTGCAGATACGGATCGAAGCAATTTTGCTCCGCACGGGCGCACGCCGGCTCGGCGTGCAGATAGCTTTTGGGCATGCGCAGGTCGTTAGGGCAAAACAGGCAATCGCCCGAGCACGGCCAGGGCTTGGTGATGACGGTAATGGTCGCCACGCCCGAAGCCGTGCGGCGCGGCTTCATGCGCAGCACCTGCAGCAGTTGGCGTTCCAGATCGGAATCGACATTCCACGCAGCCCACCGAGCCGGCTCCTCACGTTTAACCCGCTGGTAGAACGGCAGCAGACGGCGCTTGGCCAAATCGCGTTTGTCGGCACCCTCACGGCGCGCCTCGGCATGTATCAGTTTGACGAGCGCCTTGTCGTCCACGGTCTCGCCGCGACGCAGGGCCTCAAGTATGTTCAAGATAATCTGTTCCATGCCCCCATTGTAAAGGCAAAGGCGCCGGAGCCGATCTCGGCTTCGGCGCCTTCATCAAACAGCGCAGCTATGGTTTATAAGTCTTCGATAGCCGTCTGTCACTCCGGATCAAACGACATGTCGCCCGAACCGACCTCAAAACGATACGTAGCAGACTTATCGCCGTTGTCAAATTCAAGATTCAATATGGTCTCGCCATCGTAGCCAAGCGGAAGGAAATCGCTCTCGAAGTCGCCGCTGCCCACGGTGAGGCTCGCCTTAAAGCCCGTAGAGTTCGGAACCGTTATCTCCACATCGCCCGAGTCCACGCTTACGTCCATCGACTTCGCGGGCGCCTGGTAGAGCTCGAACGTCACATCGCCCGAACCGACCTCAGCGCTGAGCGCATCAGTCACGCTGCCCGTAAACTCTACATCTCCCGCACCCAGGAAAAGGTCGAAACCATCACAGATGACACCGACAATCTGCAGATCACCCGAGCCCACGTGTGCGTTGACTCCCTTCAGATGTTCGGCAACACGGCGCGGCAGCTCGACCGTAACTGAGCGATCGATTGCCTTACCGTCATCACTTCCAAACTGAGAAACCTTGAGCGTCGAGTCCTCGACGGATGCGATGTTCTGCGTCGCGGCCTTGGAGGCATCCATACCATTGGCAACGCGTCCCCGCTCGATAACGCGAGCCTTGTTACCATCAATAACCTTGACGTCCACCGTAGCCGCATCGATATCGAAATCGAGGTAGCGAAACTCATCGGCATCAAAGGTCGTACACGAAAGCTGCTGAGGCCGAGCGGAATAGTTACCGCCATCGTTCATAAAATCGTCGTCATCAACCACGTCGTCCATACCGGACAAGCCGGGTATAACATCGTCGAGATCCCACGGGCCATCAAAATGAATCAAAGTCCGCGAAACGCCAAAAACAAGCCCGATAATCAGTACAAACGCTCCGATGCCGACGCCCAGGCGCAGCTTGGATTCATGCGAAAGCTTCATCATTCGTCACCTTCTTTGGCACATGGCTCAGCGGTGGCCGCGGTAGCCACGTCAGCATCGGGTTCCGCAGAAGTATCCTTCCCCTGGGCCCTGACCGCCACCGGTGCCGGACCAACCTGAATATCCCCGCGCGCCCAATCGCCATCGAGTGCACGCGCCACCCAGTGATAGATGGGAATCGTGAAGAAGATCAGCGCAGCAAAGGGGCCGGCACCAAACAGGAACATCAGTAAAAAGAACAGCAGCCAGCACACGGCCCAATACGGGAATGACTGGAACGGACCCTTCACCGGAGTCGGACCAGCCGCACCGGTACCCGTCACCTGAGCCGTCGCCGCATTGGCAGCCTGCGCACTCCAGCTTGCCGCCTGCGCCGCCTTGGCTGCCGCGTCACTTGCCTGCGTTGCCGCCTCGGTGGCGCGCGCCGCCGCCTCATGGGTGCGGGCGCGCTCTGCCGCCTCGGCCTCGCGCTGACGAGCGCGGTCCTCGTTCTCAAACTCGATATCGTCCTCAATCTCATCGCTCGGATTGAGCAGCTCGTCCAGACTCACACCATAGAGCTTGGCGAGCGAGATCAGGTTCTCGGTATCGGGCGAGCTCTCCGCACGCTCCCATTTACTAACCGCCTGGCGCGACAGCCCCAGCTTTCGCGCCAGCCCTTCTTGGCTAAAGCCCTTGCTGCGGCGAAGGTCGGCGAGTCGCTGCGCAGTTTCTACATTCATGGTTCCTCCTATGTGATGCCAGCCGTGCCGCCGGACCGTTTTTGTTCTTAAGGCGCCTTGCACAGTTAAAAATGTATCCGCAACCGCCAAAAGCATGCCACCTATTCTAGTGAAATTTTTGACAACCGGCGGTTGCGGGCACATATGAGCTGCGGAAATGTGTCCAAACAAAGCAATGACCCGCAGCTCGGTTGTCCCCGTTGCGGCGTTAACGGTAGTATGGTCGTACTGTTTATTCCGCACCGCCAACGGAGGGAGTTCCGCGCCGTGAACCGCGATTTCGCCTCATCGCTCATCCAGCTCAACAACACGTTCTATCGCGAGCACTCCGCCTCCTTCTCCGATACGCGCCAGGCCCCGTGGCCCGGCTGGGTGCGCACCATGGATATCGCGCTCGAGCAGCTCGACGTCGCCACGATCGAGCATCCCGTCCGCGTCTTCGATCTTGCCTGCGGCAATATGCGATTCGAGAATTTTGCCGCCGGCGGCGCGCTTGCCGCCAAGGGCGTCGACGGCGCAAACCCCTCGGCAGATGCCAGCTGCCCGTTTGAGTTCTATGGCGTCGACTCGTGCCAAGACCTGGCTATCGATGCACATGGCCACGCCCTGCGCATTCCCAACCTGCACTTCCAGGAACTCGACGTGCTCGACGCCCTCATGAAGCTCAACCCCGCCGAAACACCCGACATGCTTTTCGACGCCCCGCTCGCCGACATCTCGGTCTGCTTTGGATTTATGCACCACGTGCCGTCGTGCGAGTACCGCGTACGCGTGCTCGACGCCCTGGTGCGCCAGACGCGCCCAGGCGGCATCATCGCCATCAGCTTTTGGGAGTTTATGAACGACGAGCGCATGGCTCGCAAGGCCGTTCGAGCCGAAGCCCGCGCCGAGCTCACCCCGCCGTTTGAGGGTTACGATTCCACACAGTTTGAAGCCGGTGACCACCTCATTGGCTGGCAAAACGACCGCCACGCCTACCGCTATTGCCATCACTTTGACGATCAGCAGATCACCGACCTGGTGCGCGGCGTCCGTACGTTCTACAAGAGCGGCGAGGTCCCCGTGCGCGAGCTTGAGCGCTTCCATGCCGACGGTCGCAGCGGCGAGCTCAACCGCTATGTGATCCTCAAGCGCCTGTAGGCATCGACAACTCGTCGCCGAGCCGCACCACATCTTTCGGGCAAACTATGCCCACCCCTTTTCAACCCATTGACGGAACGCGCAGCCATGCGTTCCCTACTTATGACCAAGGAGCCTCATGGGAGCCGTCCACGTTCGCACGCCTAAGAACTTTGTGCTCGAGGAGCGCCTGGAGCGCTACGCCGATGCGATTGAGACGAACCCCGAGGCCTATGTCGGAGATTGGCGCGAGGCTTGCGCGCCAGTTGGCTGCAAGCCTTTCGAACACCTTCACCTGGATCTTGGTTGTGGCAAGGGAACGTACCTTGTAGAGCGCGCGGCCCACGAGCCAAACACCCTCTTTATCGGTATGGACCAGGAGCCCATCTGCATTGCCTATGCCGCGCAGAAAATCTGCGAGCAGGAGCTGTCCAACGCGCTCGTCCTGCCCCGAGGCGCCGCATCGCTGCCACAGTTGTTTGCCACAGGCGAGCTCGATGCCATCACCATTAACTTTCCCACGCCGCAGCCCAAGGCCAAGTACGCCAAAAAACGACTCGTCCATGTCGACCATCTGATGCTCTACCGCCCGCTCTTTTCAGCCGGCGCCACCGTCACACTGCGAACCGACAGCAAGCCATTGCGCGACTACGCCCTGGGGCAGTTTGCCGCGGCAGGCTACGACACACTTTGGGTAAGTGACGACGTTCGCCGCGACCATCCCGAGCATCCCGAAACCGAGTACGAGTGCCGCACGCGCGAGATGGGTGCCGCTGTCTATGGCATTTGCGCCACACCCGGCGCGCAACCCAGCGATGAACAGCTCGCGACGGGCCGCGCGCAGGAGCAAAGCCTTGCCTGTTACCTGCCCGATAACCTCGATGAGCTCACCTATGTACCTCTGGGCATGGAAGAAGCCGTCGAGAACTTTAAAAACCGCGCCCGCAAAGGCAAAAAACGCCTGCCGCAAGAGTCCCAAGGGCTCCTGATGGTCGCGGCGTCAGCAAACAAGCGCAAATAGGCGCCAGCGAACGACCCTCAAACCTAAGTGAGTAGACTTTTTTGCAATAGCCAAGCACAACCCGCATAACGAAAACTAAAACCGCAGGTAGAGCCCTTGCCCAAAAGCCATGTGCTCGCGATATCGCAAAAAGTCTACTCACTTAGCTGGCAACTGCACCAAACGGCTGGGCAGAACGCCCATTTCCTGCATTTTCTCGCGCGCTGGCACCCCGCGCCGCCGCTACGCCATAATAGTTGGCGGACAATCGCGAGAGAAAGCAAACACATGGCACAGACCACGACAGATACCGCCGCCAGCACCGTCTCCGTCGCCGGCGCCGCCAGCTCATTCTCGGGCGGCACAGGAACCGAAGCCGAGTTCGGTTCGCTCGGCGCGCTCTCCCCCACCTGGTGGGAGCCCGAGGACGGCAGCGAGCCCGAACCATGGCTCACGCCCGATCAAGCCTTCGAACGCTTCTTTGAATGGACGAGCGATCGCGGCATTGAGCTGTGGGACCACCAAGAAGAGGCCCTCATGGACCTGGCGGCCGGCGATCACGTCATTTTGGGCACACCGACCGGATCGGGTAAATCGCTCGTCGCGCTGGGCATGCTCTTTATGGGCATGGCGCAGGGCAAACGCTGCTATTACACGGCCCCCATCAAGGCCCTGGTCAGCGAAAAGTTCTTCGACCTGGTACAGGTACTCGGCCGCGATAACGTCGGTATGATCACCGGCGATACGCATATCAACACCAAGGCGCCCGTCATCTGCTGCACGGCCGAAATCCTTGCCAACGATGCACTCCGCGAGGGCGAGGGCGCCGACGTGGGCTGCGTGGCCATGGACGAGTTCCACTACTTTGCCGACCCCGACCGTGGCTGGGCCTGGCAGGTGCCGCTGCTCACCCTGCCCCATACGCAGTTTATGCTCATGAGTGCCACGCTCGGTGATGTCACTGCCATCGCCGCCTCACTCGAGGAGCACACCGGCGCTGCTTGCGACCTGGTTGTCGACGCCCCGCGTCCTGTTCCGCTGAGCTACGACTATGTGACGACCTCCCTCGAGGGCACGGTCGAGCTCGCCATGCGCCGCGGCGAGGCCCCGCTCTATATCGTGCACTTTAGCCAGGACGCCGCCCTTGCGACGGCACAATCGCTCGCCAATTTTGGCATCGCCAGCAAGGAACAACGCGAGGCCATCAAAGAAGCAGCAAAGGGCACGAGCTTCTCCACGGCCTTCGGTAAGATCCTCAAGCGCTTGCTCGGCTGCGGCGTCGGCGTGCACCACGCCGGTATGCTGCCGCGCTATCGCCTATTGGTCGAGCGCCTGGCGCAGCAAGGTCTGCTGCCCGTCATCTGCGGTACCGATACGCTCGGCGTCGGCATCAACGTGCCCATCCACACCGTGGTACTCACCGCGCTCACCAAGTTCGACGGCTACAAGATGCGTCGCCTGCGCGCCCGCGAGTTCCATCAGATTGCCGGTCGCGCCGGCCGCTCGGGCTTCGATACCGAGGGCATGGTCATCGCCGAGGCGCCCGAGCACGAGATCGAGAATGCCAAGCTTATGGCCAAAGCGGGCGACGATCCCAAAAAGCTCCGTAAGATTAAAAAGAAAAAGGCCCCCGAGGGCTTTGTCACCTGGAACAAGCAGACCTTTGAGCGCCTGATCGAGACGCAGCCCGAGATGCTCAAGCCGCGCCTGCGCATCACGCACTCCATGGTGATTAGCGTGGTCGAGCAGGGCGGCGATGCCCGAGCCCGCGTACACGACCTCATCGAGACAAGCCTGCAGACCCCCGAGGAAAAGGCCAAGCTCGAGGTTCGCGCCGACGAAATCTTCGCCACGCTCATCGATTCCGGCGTCGTCGTTCGCACCGAGGTGCCGCCCGCACCCGACGCCCCGGCTGACGCCGCACCAGACATCGATTATGCGCTGACGGTCGATCTACCCGAGGACTTCGCGCTCGATCAGCCGCTCTCGCCGTTCTTGCTTGCCGCGTTGGAGCTGCTCGATCCCGAGAGCGAGACCTATACCATGGATCTCATCTCAATGGTCGAGGCAACGCTCGAGGATCCCAAGCAGGTGCTGCGCGCACAGGAGCGCGCCGCACGCGATCGCGCTATGGCCGAGATGAAGGCCGACGGCATCGAATATGAGGAGCGCTTGGAGCGCATTCAGGATGTCACGTACGAAAAGCCGCTCGAGGATTTGCTCGACGCCGCCTTTGACAAGTACTGCCAGGAAGTACCCTGGGCAAACGACTATCAGCTCTCTCCCAAGAGCGTTCTGCGCGATATGCTGGAAAGCGCGAGCGATTTTAAGGGTTACATTCAAAAACTCGGCATCGCCCGCTCCGAGGGCATTTTGCTGCGCTATCTGGCAGAGGCCTACCGTTCGCTCGACCGCACCGTACCCATCGAGAAACGCGACGAGCGCCTGCGCGACATTATCTCGTGGCTGGGCTTTGTGGTGCGCTCGGTGGACTCGAGCCTGGTGGACGAGTGGGAGAACGCCGGCAACCCGGCAGCCCTCGATGCCGCGCCGCCACAAGGCATCAACGAGGTCGTGGCGGACCGCCGCGGCTGCACGCTGTTGGTACGCAATGCGCTCTTCCGCCGCGTGACCCTTGCCGCTCGCGAGCACGTTCGCGACCTGGGCGAGCTCGACGACGACTGGGGCATGAGCGAGATCCGCTGGCAAAAGGCGCTCGATGCCTATCACGAACAGCACGAGGAAATTCTCACCGACGGAGATGCCCGCAGTGCCGCGATGTTTTCCATCGATGAGTCCGACGAGAAGGCTGCACACGTGTGGCACGTGCACCAGATCTTTGCCGACGAGGATGGCGACTACGACTTTGGCATCATGGGCGATGTCGATCTGGACGCCACGCAAGATGGCGGCGAGGTCATCTTCAAAAACTACCGCGTCGGCTTTATCGAGGACCTGCTCGAGAACTAGCCGACCATACTGGAACGAAGCGGGGCCGCTGGCAACATCGCCAGCGGCCCCGCTTTTGCACTATATGCTATGCCTTACTCGGCATCCTCGACCTCATACGAATCCGCCTCGGCGGGCTCATCGTTTGACTCTGTCGCAGACCCGCGCGCCTCGTCAAACGCCGCCTTCATGGTCTTGTTGCCCCACGTGAGCTTGCGAATGGTAAGATCGTCGGCCTTCTTGTTGGCAAGGCGCAGATTGTTCTCGGAGGACAGCAACGCCTCCTTGGTTTTCTGCAGATGGCTAATTGTCTTGTCGATCTCATCAATCGCCGTTTGGAACTTTCGGCTCGCGATCTCGTAGTTGCGACCGAAATCATTCTTGAACTTTTCCATCTTGGCTTCGAAGTTCGTGACGTCGATATTCTGCTGTTTGTACTCCGCCAGCTCCTGCTTATAGCGCAGCGAACCCATGGCGGCGTTGCGAAGAAGCGTGATCATGGGAATAAAGAACTGTGGGCGAATCACGTACATCTTCTCGTAGCGATAGCTCTCGGGTTCGAGCAACGTGCAGAGCACCGCGTACTCACAGCCTTTCTGGCGACGATCGTGATCGAGTTTCTTAAAGAAGTCCTCGTTTTTATGTTTGGTCGCGGTCTCGTCGTTCTCGTTTTTCATCTCGAACATAATCGAAATGACCTCGTTACCGCTTGCGTCGCACTCGCGGAAGATAAAGTCGCCCTTGGTGCCCTCGGACGCATCGTTATCCTTCTCGAAGTACGCGTTAGGAAACGCCGTCATGCGCAGACGGTTAAACTCGGTCTCGCAGTGCTGCTCGAGCGACTCGCCCACCATCTTGGTGGACAGGCGGACCTTCATGTCCTTAAGGCGCTCGATCTCTTCATCCTTGTAGCGGATCAACTCGTCGCTCACGCGCTTGGCCTGCGCGAGCTCAAGCTCGTGGGCTGCCTTGGCCTGTTCCTCACGCGAATCGCGCACCGCCAGCTCACTCGTCATCGCGCTCTCGCTCCGCCGCGGCGACCGCCTCCGATAGGTTCATTTTGGCCGTCAGCTCCTGCTCGCGCAGCTGGGCACGCAGGCCCTCGGCCTCTTGCTCGGACTGAGCCTTTGCGGCGGAAAACTTCTCCTGCGCCTTCGCGCGATAGTCAGTAAGCGCGCGCTCGGCCTCGCTGCGAGCGGCATCGAGCTCACGCTGCGACTCTGCCGCGGCAGCGGCAAGCGCCATCTCCTGGGCTTTGTCCGCCGCGGCGAGCCTGGCCTGCAGCTCAGCAATCTGAGCGTCGCGCGCAGCTAAATCGTTTTGAGCAGCGTTGCGCGCCGCCGACTCGGCAAGCTTTGCTTCGTCATCTTTGCGCCCAAGCTGCGCACGCAGGCTATCAATCTCACGCTGGAGTTCGGCATTTTCCTTTTGAGCATTGGCTCGTGCCTCTACCGCCGCGCGCTGGCTTGCACTCTCGCGCTCTGCGGCAGCGCCCTCGAGCTTAGCGCGCAGCTCGGCAAGCTCAGCATCGCGCTTGGCAACCTCTTGCGCCAGTTTCTGATCCGCAGTGTTCTTCTGCTCGACAAGCTGAGCGTTGCGCTGAGACTCTGCCTTTTGCAAGGCAGCCGTCGAACGCGAGCGCTCAAGCTCCAGCGCTTGCTCGCCCTCGCGCTGGACTGCCTTCACACGCTCGTCCAGGTCGCGCGAAAACTCGGCATCGCGTACTTGCTTGACGATATCCGCATAGCCGGACGCATCGACCTTAAAAACTTCGCCGCAATGCGGGCACTTAATCTCGTTCATAGCAGCTCCTCGATGGACGCAAATTTCGACCGCCTACACTCTACCGCGCCGCACGGACAAAAAAGGCGCCGCCGCCATAATGGCAACGGCGCCAGAACCACCACAAAGGTGCCTGTCCCCTTTGTGGTGGTTTGAGTGACAGTTTGAAAATTACAGTCCAAAGAAGTCAAGGATTTGGTCACGGCTTACGGGTCTGTAGTCGTTGGCATCAAGGCCAACGTCATAGCGCAGGATCGGGCGCTCGCGATCGCGGTTGCGTGCGTTGGTGCGGTCACCCCTGCTGTGGATATGTCCGTGCAGCATAATGGCGCCACGTGCCTTGCCGTTCCAGCTGAGCATGGGGTAGTGGCTCATAACCAGACGATGGCCCTTGGCATAGCCGGGAGCAATCTCCAGGTAATCGCGCACGTCTTCCCAAATCTGCGGTACGTCGGAATCTTCCCAGTCGCCGTCATGGTTACCGCGGATGAGCGTCACGTTCTGGCATTCGATACGCTCGCGCAGGCGCACCGCCTCCGCCGGGGGCAAACGATAGGTAAAGTCACCCAGAATATAGAGGCGGTCATCCGCAGCCACGCACTCATTGATGGCATCGATGACCTTGCGATTCATCTCCTCGACCGAATCAAACGGTCGATCCATGTCGTGCAAGATATTCGTATCGCCCAGGTGCAGGTCGGCGGTAAACCACATCATCGTCTATGCCCTCATTTCGCAATGCGTCCAACTCGTGCTAAGTATACAGACACAGCGATGCGACGGTTAGCCAAAGAGCCCGCCGAACAGTCCGCGGCGGCGCTTGTCCTTTTTATTCGAACCTTTGCCCTGGGCGTTCTTATCCTTTTGCTTTTTGCGATCCTGCTCCAGCTCATCGTCATCGAGTAGCATATCCCACTCAAACGGATCATCCGTTAAATCGAACAGGTCATCGTCGTCAAGCATGGCAGCCTCCCTTACCGATTAGCGGGCATCCACCACATAGAGGCCAACGCGCACCTGGTGCCACGGGCTGCGCTCGGGGGCAACCTGTTGCACGCGGGCCTCAAACACGTCCTCGTGGCCGTAATACATCATCA
>CAJJVE010000027.1:0-13762 GCA_905196265.1 uncultured Collinsella sp.
TCGTTAGAAGAGATGCGCCCCGAGCGCCTTGTCGATTCGAGCTTTATTGATCAAGCAAATAGAGCAGACTTGCTGCTATCGAAGCTTGGCGTCGATAGGCTGAGCGTTGAGAAACTCTCTGAGCTCCTCAGTGGTCGCACGACTGCTCTCAAGATTAGCACCTCGGCTGCAGCGAAGATTGTTGCCAACTATTACCGTGCTTCCAATAAAGAAGACACCTGCCTTTCTTGCCTATTCGTTCCATTGCGTAACGGCATCGATAGAGTAAAGAACTTGAGGAACACGGCACAGGTCGCCCCCTCATTTCTCGATGAGTTAAAAGCCTGTCTCAATGAGGCTGAGCTGGAGTCTATATCCCTGGAATACGATGCGTTTTGCGATATATTGAAGAAAACGCGACATAACGGCAACGCTTCTGCGGGGAGCGCTGAAAACGGTGCACCTGATGCTCCGATTGTTAATCGATGGAAGACGCCGCTACAAAACGCGATTGCAATCGAGGCGAGCCAAGGGGCAGCAGTCAAGAAGACCGCTGCAAAGTGTCAAGAATGCGATGCGATTAGCACTCAGGCCGACGGTAACGTCTCCTATATTGTCGCGAAAAATGTCGCGAAGCTCGGTGACTCATTCAGCCTTAGCGAGGCGCAGTATGATGCCGCTCGGATCCACACGGATTATTTCAAGGTTTATTTGTTCGCTGTGGGCGCAAGTGGCCTAGAGTACGCATGTATCACCAATCCTGTAGCCAATTCGAGTTCAGAGAAGGTCGTTAAAGAATGGGAGTGGGTTTTTAACGGCTACCATATTGACGAGCAACCCGGTCGCGATGAGAAGGGCGATGTGACGAGCGACGATTCCTCCGACTTGCCATGTATCGATGTGATTGACGCCATGGATGGTCGCCAATTCGAGCGTTGCTGCGCTAGGATTCTTATTCGTAACGGATATGAAAATGTTTCGCTTACCAAAGCAACAGGTGATCAAGGCATCGATATCCTCGCCCACAAAGACGGCGTCTGCTATGGAATTCAATGCAAATGCTATTACGCCGACCTTGACAATACCCCGATTCAGGAAGCATGTGCCGGCAAAGAATACTACGGCTGCAACATCGTGGTCGTAATGACGAACAGGTCGTTTACCCATGCAGCCGTGGAACTGGCGCAGCGGAATAACGTCGTGCTTTGGGATAGGCAGATGTTGCTAAGGATGTTGACGCGCTAGAGCCATGAAGGTTTGCCATCGGTGCGACCTGCTCTCGGCGATTCTTCCTCGCAAAGGCCTGGCAAAAACTGCTGGTCACGCCTTGCGATACACAACTGTTGCCTATATGCCGACTGCCAGGTGCGGGTGGCCGGAAGAGTGCATTTGATACCGTTGTCGGCCCTGTCGTTGACATCGATGCAATGGTGCATGGGCGCATCCTGACCGAGTGGATGCACGGGGCGTTGACTTGGTCCTTGATGAACTCGAAGTCGTTGTCGTAGGCGGCGGTGCGTACCTTATCGTCGTTGGCATCCTCGTCACTATGACGGGCGGGCGCCGCCGGTTGGTGTGGACGAGAGCGAGCGTCCGTCGCTTGAGATGCTAGTGGCCGAGCTCCGCGCGTCTTGTGACACTGACGTAGTGCTTGAGGACATTGCGCTACGGCCGTTCGGGCCCGATCTCGGATATCTATCTTTGGTACGCTTGCATTCGGGTTCCCTTCTGTGTGCCGTTAACATTGCGCTCGCCTCGGATGCCTCCAGGGTGCTGAACGAATAGGTCTTCGTCACCGAAAGCCCGTTTGATTAACCAACCCTCTGTAGGTACACTGCATATTGATGGGCCCGGGATGACCTCTGATTCAAGTCACTGGGCCTCAATTTTTATCACATGCATTTGAATAGAGCGGGCGACTCTCTTGGGGCCGTCTGCATGGCGAGTGCCTGGCGCATGGCATTGCGCCCCGCTTTTATGTCCGCACGAGCGCCTATCCTTACGGCAATGTAGCCGCCTATGTAGCAAGCGGCAGTTGACGGAGAAAGGCCCTAACCGTGTCAGCTGAAAAGACGCCGGGTATCTCGGCTATCGATACGACGAACTTTGCGCGCCAGATTGTGCTGGACTTTGAGTTTGCGCCGGTGCCAAAGCAGCGCCAGCGCCGTGGACTGCGCAATGAGATTATCGAGGTCGGCGCGGTCAAGCTCGATTACCACGGCAACGTTATGGGCGAGTTCTCGCAGTTTGTGCAGACGGAATTTACCGAAGGCGTTGCGTTTTCCGTCCGCGAGCTTACGGGGATATCGGCCGTGGACACCGCGATGGCTGATCCTCTCTACATGGTGATCAAAAGGCTTAGCGATTGGATTGGTCGCTACTCCGCCCAAATAGTTTGCTGGAGCGGGACGGATCGTCGACAGCTTTTGACCGAGTGTCAGGCAAAGCACATCGACCTTTCCGCATTTCCTACGGACTGGGCCGACCTGCAGGCGTTTTACACCTCGATTATGGACGTGGGCAGCCACGGGTGCGTCTCTTTGAGTGACGCGGCGACGTGGTTCGGCATCGAGTTCGACGAGTCGACGGGCCACGCCCATAGTGCCCTGGCCGATGCGCGCGTGACCGCCAAGCTGCTCAAGCAGATGATGGACGGGGACTACTGCGTGAGCCCGCGCGCCCAGGAAGTCCGCCAGCGGTGGGGGATGGGCGAGCGACCCCAGACGCGCCTTTCCAGCAAGTGTCCCGAGCTGGGCGACCTGCTGCTGAGGCTGAAGGCGGAGGGGAGATAGGCCTTTTGAGAACGCCATTCGGTTTGGCATGGCGGGGCTGTAAGCGCGACTTCGCCCTGCCGTTTGAATCGAGGCGTAACCAGTATGACGGGCTGTCTGATCTGTCTGCCTACGCCATCGCGATCCCGCGCGCCGCACTCAGTGGCTCATACTCCCTTTGATTCCACTGATGCAGCTCAGCGGCATCGACGGCGTCGCGGCACAGGTCCAGGAATACCTCGGCTCCCTCGCAGAAGCACTCGCGGGCAAAGTCGCCGGATCCGTCCGCGATGCACTTGCCGTCGGCAAAGAGCTTCCAACTCGACGGCTCGCGCGAGTCATCTCCGAGCAGCTTGATCTGCAGTACGTGCGGGTCGCCGGCAACGCAGAGCTCTTCCTCGAGCTTCTGTACCGTAAAGCGCATCTGGTGGGAGAGACTGCTCTTGACCATGGCCGAGGCGTAGCCGCTCGGCCCGTCCAGAAGATGCATTCGTTTTGGCTTGGCTGCCAGGTTGTGGAAATTGCGCTCGCTGCGCACGGAGAAATTGTCCATACGGACTCCTTTCATCGATGTTGGCAGGGCCACCGTGCCTCTTGGCCGGTTGGCGTCGGGATCGTGGAGCCAACTCTCTACCCCGACTCTGGATAAAACGTGCCCACTCCTTGCGGGCACGATGGAGTCTATCAGCACGTGCGGACAGAAATCAAGCGCCGCCTGCGAAATGGCGCGTGAGCGGCGCTTGATTTCGCCGGCCGCTGTTGGGCTTTAATTCGAAAAAGTGTCGAAATATCCTGTGTAAAAGTACGGAAAAGTGTCGTAATATACACTTTAAAACCTCGAAAAAGTGTCGAAATAAGCGCCTAACAACTACGGAAAAGTGTATCCTAGTGCTAAAACAGCATGTAATAAGGGGTGCGCTTATGCTACAGAGAAAAGCGAAAGCACAGTTTGAATCTTGGCTTACCTCGTCGCTTAACAGGGCTCTTTTGGTCAAGGGCGCCCGACAGGTAGGAAAGTCATATTTGGTCAACGTCTTTGCAAACGACTCGTTCGAAAATGTCGTGACGTTCGACCTTATCGCCGACGCGTCCGTGCGTGATTCGTTTTTGGCGGCGAAAAGTGCGGACGACCTGCTTATGCGCATGTCTATCGCTGCGACGCGGCCGATGGTTGCGAACAAGACCGTCGTGGTAATCGACGAGGTACAGCGATGCCCCAACGTGGTGACGTTTATCAAATACCTGGTCCAACGCGGCGACTTTCGGTACATCCTTACCGGATCGCTCCTTGGCGTTGAGCTCGAGGGCATCGATTCCCTGCCGGTGGGGTATGTCGAGCAGGTCCAGATGTACCCGCTCGACTTTGAGGAGTTTTGCTGGGCAAATGGCGTTGGTGCCAGCGTGTTTGACATGCTCAGGGGCTGTCTAAAGGATGAGGAGGAGCTCCCCGGCTACCTGTATGACCGCTTGCTCGATCTGTTCCATCAGTATGTGGTGGTGGGAGGCATGCCCGACGCGGTCAATTCCTTCTTGGCGACGCGCAATGTCGACGAGGTTCGAAACATCCACCGCGATCTTCACGCCCTGTATCGCGATGACATCGCAAAGTACGCTCCGCCCGAGCTGCGCTTGGTTATTCGCGATATCTATGATTTGATTCCCAGCGAGGCCGGCTCCAAAAACAAGCGATTCAAGCTGTCATCGATTAACGGTGTCAAACGTTTTTCGCAGGTGACAGACCATTTTCTCTGGTTATCGGAGGCGGGCGTTGCGCTTCCCGTGTATAACGTAACGGCGCCCGTGGCACCCCTTTTATTGGGGGAGCAGCGAAATCTATTTAAGCTGTTTTACCTGGACACCGGAATGCTCATGTCGTCGTATTCCAAAAGGGTCGCTCAAGGCGTTTTTGATGGAGAGGCAGAAGACGCCTTTGGCATGAATATGGGGGCGGCGTTTGAGGGCTTCGTTGCCCAAGAGCTCAAAGCTCATGGATTTAGATTGCGCTACTTTACGTCCAAAAAGGTCGGTGAGCTCGATTTTGTGGAAGAGACGCTCGATGGGGAAGTGCTCGCCATCGAGGTCAAGTTGGGCAAGAGCTTTAAGTCCCACGCGGCGCTCGATAACGCACTGGCAACGAAGGGCTACGGAATCGATCGCGCCCTGGTACTTGCGGAATGTAATCTTCACCGCGATGGTGACGTGCTATATCTGCCCATCTTTATGGCAGGGCTTTTGGAGCCGTGACGTGCCGCCGGCTCTTCCGGCCCTCCCTTAACCCTCGCTACTCGTCTCCGTCGTTGGGGTCGCCCTTGAGGGTGTTGATGTCCAGGTACTGGTTGTCGTCCTCTTTTTGCTGCGTTGCCGATTCGGACGCGGTGGGGCCGCGGAACAGCTGGAATCCCTCAAACGCGATCACGCCGAGCAGAGCGATGATGATGGCGATTAAGAGAACCTTTGCCGCCTGCGAAAACTCCGAAAAGCGCGGCGGCTCTTCTTCGGTGTGGTAATCGGCAGCACGCTCATCGTCGGTGCCGTGGGTATACGACGATGCCGAGGCTGCCTTTACGCTCGCTTGGTTGTAATCGGGAGCGGGCGTGGCGGCAAACGGGTCGCGAGAATAGCCGCTCGATGTTTGGCCGTAATCCTCGGTTTCGATGCGGCCGGCGCGAGGTTGTTCGCTCGGGCGGTTGGCGTATGCTGCGGTGTTGTCGTATGCGGACTCGCGTTTCTCGGCAGCCGCAAACAAAGGGTTTACCGGAATGTCGAGCGCCGGCATGCCGCCCGAGGTCTCGTCCAGATCTGCCGCGGCCCAGGAATCAAAGGCAAACTGGCGGTTGGAAAGATCATCCAGATCCATGACAGGCGGCTCGAGCTCGGGCTCGGGAGCCGTGTATGCCGACTGCTGCGGGGCAGCGTAGCGAATCGTGCTGTCTGCCGTGGGGCGCTGTGCCGCTGCAGCGAGAAACGCCGCCGTCTCGGACGGATCGCTAGCAGGACGGGGCGCAGGGGCGGCTTTACGCTTTGTCTGCACGATGGGACGGGTGGCAAAGTCGTCCGCGGGCACGGATGCCGGTGCGGGCGTGGCGGAAGGTGCGGGCTTTGCACTTGTCGGGCGAGCTCCGCCGCCCATGAGTTCCTCGGCGGTCCAGGGGCGGTCGCTCATCACGTCGTCGAGGCTCAGCGCAAACAGATCGTCTTCGCCCTCGTCAAACGCGCGTTTCGCATGCCTGGCGCCAGAAACGGTGCCTCCGCGGCCGTTGCGTGATGCGTTGCTCGACCCCATCTTGTTCCATCCTTTCGAAATAATCGCATTCATCGATTATATGGAACTTACCTTGCGGCCGACTCTCGGATTCGTGCATTCCAGAACTCGCGCCCAAAAGGGGAGGGGGCGCAGGCACGCTGACTATTTGTCGCCGGCGGCAGCCTTTGCCTCGTTAAGGTAGCTATAGAAGCTGTACTTTGAGATGCCAAAGAACTCGCAGGCGCGCTCGCTCGATTTGGAGATAAGGAAGGCGCCGCGACGGTCGAGGTAGCCAATGGCGCGAATGCGCTCATCTTTGGTCATAAGGGCTGCGGGCTTGCCCACGTATTGCTCACACTCGCGCAGCAGATCTTCGAGCAGGTCGCCGATGTTTTTGGTGATGGGCTCGGGCTCGGTGTATCCCTTGTCGCCCGTGCCGGTGAGCGCGTCGAGCGAGCGCTCAAAAGCCTTCATGAGCGTAATGTCAAAGTTAATGCCCAAAATGCCGACGGGCTTGCCCTCGTCGTTGCGGATAAAGATGGTCGAGGACTTGAGCAGCTTGCCATCGGCGGTTTTGGTGAGGTATGGCTCGCGGTCGTGCACGTCGGCGGTGCCATCGTGCATGGACTCAAGCACAATATGGCTGGGACCGTCACCTAGTTTGCGTCCGCTGACGTGGCCGTTTTCGATTACTACGATGGAGTGGTCCACGTCCTCGGTCTCCAAGTCGTGGACGACGACTTCGCAGTTGGGGCCAAACTGAAGCGCCAGGCCGTGTGCAAGGCGCTTGTAAAACTCTATCTGTGCGGGGGTCATGGGTGCCTTCCTAAAAATTAGTTTGGGTTCACTTTGCCATAAACCCCACTTGTTCGCAAATAACGAAAGCGTCGCTGCGTTATGTAACCGTTCGGCGGCGAAAAGGTACCGATTACGGCAACAAACAATTTGTTAGGTTTGCCAATCAAAAAGTGTGATAGAACAGTGCTAACAAACTTTTTGTTTGGCATCCACATAAAAGTTCAGTCGCATGAATGGGAATGGGCTGAAACGCGTATGCGGGGGCCGGCAAGAGAGGACTTAAGGAGTTCACCGTATGGCCGATAAGATCCAGTGGGCGGGCAACACGATGCCCAAGAGCGATGACAAGCACTTGGGAATCATGAGCCTCGACCACGTGAAGAAGGCCCGTGCCTTCCACCAGTCGTTCCCCCAGTACACCGTCACTCCGCTTGCCCGCCTGGATGGCCAGGCTGCACGCCTGGGCCTGTCCAACCTGTGCGTTAAGGACGAGAGCTATCGCTTTGGCCTCAACGCCTTTAAGGTCCTGGGCGGTTCGTTTGCCATGGCCAACTACATTGCCGACGAGACCGGCAAGGACGTTGCCGACTGCACCTTCGATTACCTGACTTCCGATCAGCTTGCCAAGGACTTTGGCCAGGCCACCTTCTTTACCGCCACCGACGGCAACCATGGCCGCGGCGTGGCATGGGCTGCCAATAAGCTGGGCCAGAAGGCCGTCGTGCACATGCCCAAGGGTTCCACCAAGCCCCGCTTCGACAACATCGCCGCCGAGGGCGCCACGGTGACCATCGAAGAGGTCAACTACGACGAGTGCGTGCGCATGGCCGCCGCCGAGGCCGACGCCTGCGAGCGCGGCGTTATCGTTCAGGACACCGCCTGGGAGGGCTACGAGAAGATTCCGTCTTGGATCATGGAGGGCTATGGCACCATGGCTTCCGAGGCAGCCGAGCAGCTGCGCGAGATGGCCATCAACCGCCCGACGCACGTCTTTGTCCAGGCCGGTGTAGGCTCGCTGGCCGGCGCCGTGGTGGGCTACTTCACCAACCTGTATCCCGATAACCCGCCCACCTTTGTCGTGGTCGAGTGCGCTCCGGCCGCCTGCCTGTACAAGGGCGCTGCCGCTGGCGACGGCGACCCGCGCATCGTGGACGGCGACATGCCCTCCATCATGGCCGGCTTGTGCTGCGGCGAGCCCAACATCCTGGGCTGGGATATCCTGCGCAACCACGCTACCGCCTTCGTGTCCTGCCCCGACTGGGTCACCGCTCGCGGCATGCGTACCCTGGGCGCCCCCGAGAAGGGCGACCCGCGCGTCATCTCCGGCGAGTCCGGCGCGGTGACCACCGGCCTGGTCGAGACCCTCATGCTCGATCCCGAGTACGCCGAGCTCAAGGAGCTCATCGGCCTGGACAAGACGAGCTCCGTGCTCTGCTTCTCCACCGAAGGCGACACGGATCCGGATCAGTACCGTCGCATCGTCTGGGAGGGCGAGTACCCGACTTGCTAATACTGGGCGGAGTAAATAGGTATCGCTCCGCCACCTCACAGGTAGATTCCTTCGTTTGAAAGGTTATGAACAATGGCTAAAGAACTCGATTTCGACGCTATCAAGGCTGCTGCTGAGTCCCACCGTGCTGATATGACTCGCTTCCTGCGCGCCATGATCTCCCATCCCTCTGAGTCTTGCGAGGAGGGTGAGGTTGTCGCTTGCATCAAGGCCGAGATGGAGAGCCTTGGCTATGACGAGGTCAAGGTCGACGGCCTGGGCAACGTTATGGGCTTTATGGGCGAGGGCGACAAGATTATCGCCATCGACTCTCACATCGACACCGTCGGTATCGGCAACATCGAGAACTGGGACGCCGATCCCTATGAGGGCTACGAGACCGACGAGATCATCTACGGCCGCGGCGGCTCCGACCAGGAGGGTGGCATGGCTTCTGCTACCTACGCTGCCAAGATGATGAAGGACATGGGCCTCATCCCCGAGGGCTACAAGATCATGGTCGTCGGTACCGTCCAGGAAGAGGACTGCGACGGCATGTGCTGGCAGTACATCTACAACAAGGACGGCATTAAGCCCGAGTTCGTCATTTCCACCGAGCCCACCGACGGTGGCATCTATCGCGGTCACCGCGGCCGCATGGAGATCCGCGTCGACGTTCACGGCACCTCCTGCCACGGCTCCGCTCCCGACCGCGGCGACAACGCCATCTACAAGATGGCCGACATCATCGCCGACGTCCGCGCCCTCAACAACAACGGCTGCGACGAGTCGACCGACATCAAGGGCCTCGTCAAGATGCTCGACCCCAAGTACAACCCCGAGCACTTCGAGGACGCTCGCTTCCTGGGCCGCGGCACCTGCACCGTCAGCCAGATCTTCTACACCAGCCCCAGCCGCTGCGCTGTCGCTGACTCCTGCGCCATCTCCATCGACCGTCGCATGACCGCCGGTGAGACCTGGGAGTCCTGCCTGGACGAGATCCGCAACCTGCCGGCCGCCAAAAAGTACGGCGACGACGTGAAGGTCTCTATGTACATGTACGACCGTCCGTCCTGGACCGGCGAGGTCTACGAGACCGAGGCTTACTTCCCCACGTGGATCAACAAGGAGACCGCTCCGCACGTCAAGGCCCTCGTCGACGCTCACAAGGCCATGTTCGGTGACGAGCGCATCGGCTGCGAGCCCAGCATGGACAAGCGCACCGGTCGCCCGCTGTGCGACAAGTGGACCTTCTCCACGAACTGCGTTTCCATCCAGGGCCGCTATGGCATCCCCTGCGTCGGCTTTGGCCCGGGTGCCGAGTCTCAGGCTCACGCTCCCAACGAGGTTACCTACAAGGACGACCTGGTCACCGCTGCCGCCATGTATGTGGCTGCCCTGAACCTCTACGATCCGAGCCAGGCCGATGGCGATGCCACCGTGTTCCGCGCCGGTCTGACCAACAACAAGATCGACTAGTCCCATTCCTCGATCTTGTTGAGCCGGGGACAGTTTATGTCCCCGGCACCCCTTGTTGACTTGGGGCCCGCGGTCGTTATCTCCCATGCTTCCTCGACGGTAGCGGGTCCTCGTCATAGTGCTCTGCATGTTCTAGCCACACGCGCATGCCGGAGCACATCTACTCATTGCGATCGTTTCACCTTTAGAAAGGACATTTCCATGGACGCTAAGTTTACCGAGCTCGTCGAGCGGCTGAACGGCCTCGATTTTAAGGGTATGTACGGCAGCGACTTCCTACACACCTGGGACAAGACCACCGATGAGCTCAAGGCGCTCTACATCGTCGCCGACGCTCTGCGCGAACTGCGCGAGAACAACGTTTCGTCCAAGATCTTCGACTCCGGTCTTGCCGTCTCCCTGTTCCGCGACAACTCCACTCGTACGCGCTTCTCCTTCTCTAAGGCCGCCAACCTGCTCGGCCTTGAGCTGCAGGACCTGGACGAGAAGAAGTCCCAGATCGCTCACGGCGAGACCGTCCGCGAGACCGCTACCATGATTTCCTTCATGGCCGACGTCATCGGCATCCGCGACGACATGTACATCGGCAAGGGCGACGCCTACATGGCCGAGGTCTCCGAGTCTGTCCAGCAGGCCTACGAGGACGGCGTTCTGGATCACCGTCCCACGCTCATCTCCCTGCAGTCCGACTCCGATCACCCCACGCAGTCCTCTGCCGACATGCTCTACCTCATCAACGAGTTTGGCGGTCTTGAGAACCTCAAGGGCAAGAAGGTTGCCGTCACCTGGGCCTATTCGCCCTCTTACGGCAAGCCGCTGTCCTGCCCGCAGTCGCTGATCAGCCTGCTGCCCCGCTTTGGCATGGACGTCACCCTGGCTCACCCCGAGGGCTACGACCTCATGCCCGAGGTCGTCGAGCGCGCCAAGACCTATGCCGCCGAGTCCGGCACCACCTTTAAGCAGGTCAACACCATGGCCGAGGCCTTCGAGGGCGCCGACATCGTGATCCCCAAGAGCTGGGCTCCGTTTGCCGCCATGGAGAAGCGCACCAACCTGTACGCCGAGGGCGACGACGCCGGCATCGCAGCGCTCGAGAAGGAGCTGCTCGCCCAGAACGCCACCCATCAGGACTGGTGCTCCACGACCGAGCTCATGGAGAAGACTGCCAACGGCCAGGACACCATCTTTATGCACCCGCTGCCCGCCGACATCTCCGGTGTCTCCTGCGAGCACGGCGAGGTCAACGCCGACGTCTTCGACATGCACCGCGTGGGCATGTACAAGGAGGCCAGCTACAAGCCGTACGCCATCGCAGCCATGATGTTCCTGCAGAAGGTTGCCGATCCCGCCGCTACCCTCAAGGCCCTCGACGAGCGCAACACCGCCCGTTGGTTCCAGGCCTAAAGCTGGGCTGAGAAATGGCTAAGCGTATCGTTGTCGCCCTGGGCGGAAACGCCCTCGGCGCCAACCTTCCCGAGCAGATGGAGGCCGTCAAGACGACTTCCAAGGCTATCGTCGACCTGATCGAGGAGGGCAACGAGGTCGTCGTCGTGCACGGCAACGGTCCCCAGGTGGGCATGATCGCCAACGCGATGGCTGAGCTCACGCGCTCTAATCCTCAGAAGTACGTTCCCTGCCCCTTGTCCGTTTGCGGCGCCATGAGCCAGGGCTA
This sequence comes from uncultured Collinsella sp., assembly GCA_905196265.1. GTDB lineage: Bacteria > Actinomycetota > Coriobacteriia > Coriobacteriales > Coriobacteriaceae > Collinsella. The sequence goes on from CAJJVE010000027.1 coordinate 11,433, forward strand.
CATTGGCTATGACCTGCAAAATGCGCTGCGCGAGGAAATGCTCGACCGCAATATCGACAAGGGTGTCGCCACCGTGCTCACCCAGGTCGAGGTTGCGGCGGACGACCCGGCCTTTGCCGACCCGGTCAAGCCGATCGGTCCGTGGATGAGCGAGGCCGAGGCCAAGGAGCTGGAGGCCGACCGCGGCTATCAGTTCATACACGACGAGAAGCAGGGCTTCCGTCGCGTGGTGGCTTCGCCCAAGCCCGTGAACATCGTCGAGCTCGACACCATTAAGTCGCTCGTCGAGTCCAACCATGTAGTGATCTCCTGCGGCGGTGGCGGCATTCCCGTCACCAAGGCCCAGGGCAACCACCTTAAGGGCGCTGCCGCCGTCATCGATAAGGACTTTGCGGCCGAGAAGCTCGCCGAGCAGCTCGACGCCGATGCCCTGATCATCCTGACGGCCGTGGAGAAGGTTGCCATTGGCTTTGGCACCGACCACGAGCAGTGGCTCGACACGCTGAGCGCGGCTGACGTAAAGCGTCTGTCCGAGGCCAACGAGTTCGGTCGCGGCTCCATGCTGCCCAAGGTCCAGGCAGCCTCGACGTTTGCCGAGAGCAAGCCGGGCCGCACGGCGCTCATCACGCTGCTCGAGAAGGCGCGCGATGGCCTTGCCGGCAAGACCGGTACCACGTTTACCGGCGACGCTGAGTAGGCATATCTGCACCATTGAGGAGGGTGCCCTGCGTCGCGGGGTGCCCTCCTTTGTGCTATGGAGAGCCAAGGGGCGTTCGCTGGAAAACGAGCGCATGCCTGTTCCGACGGAGTGCGAGCTTGGTATGGTGGGTATAGCAACTATGGTGTCCAAGGCGGCCAGGGGAGGTTTGCGGAGATGAAACTCGGTTGCGTGATTATGGCCTCGGGCGAGGGCAAGCGATTTGGCTCCAACAAGATGCTCGCCGATATCTATGGCGAGCCGCTGATTGCCCGGACCATCGATTCGGTTCCCCGGAGCTTTGACGTCGTGGTTTCGACACGTTGGCCCAAGGTCGCCCAGATTTGCGAGGACAAGCATTGTTCGTGCGTGTTGCACGATGGCGAGCTGCGCAGCGAAAGCGTCCGTGCGGGCCTTTCGTGGGGAGTCGAACGCAACTGGAAAGGTTGCCTCTTTTTGCCGGGCGACCAGCCGCTCGTGAGTTCGGATTCTTTTGATGCCATGGTTCGTGCATTTGACGAGCGTGGCCGCAAGCATCCGGTGCGTCTTGCGTGCAACGGTGAGCCTTCGAGCCCGGTGCTCTTTCCGGCGGAACTGTTCGATGCGCTTATGTGTCTTGAGGGCAAGGACGGCGGCGGTTCGATCCTCAAGGACCGTATTGACGTGGTGCTGGTCGAGGCGCGTGCCTACGAGCTGTGGGACGTCGATACCACCAAGGGACAGCGACGCATAACGGAGCATATCGCCGCCTGCTCGTATTTTGATCGCGTGGCCAACAGCATCAATCAATAAGGAGCAATTATGATCATCATCAAAAACGGCGCGCTCGTGACGCCCCAGGGGCTTCGCCGCGCCGATCTTGCCATGGATGGCGATAAAATCGTGCAGATCGCCGCGGCGATCGAGCCGGCCGAGGGGGATACCGTCGAGGACGCCGCGGGCTGCTGGGTGTTTCCCGGCTTTATCGACGGCCACACGCACATGCAGTGCTGGACCGGCATAGATTGGACAGCCGATAGCTTTGAGACCGGCACGCGCGCGGCTGCCTGCGGCGGTACGACGACCATTGTGGACTACGCGACGGCCGATCGCGGCGTGACCATGCCCGATGCCTTGGCCGAGTGGCATCGCCGCGCCGACGGAACCTGCACGGCCAACTACGCCTTTCATATGGCACTCGCCGAATGGAACGAGCGCAACCGCGCTGATCTTTCGGCCATGCGCGAGGCGGGCGTATCGTCGTTCAAGACCTACTTTGCCTACGACCACCTGCGCCTGGACGATGCCGAGACGCTCGAGGTGCTCGAGGAGCTCAAGCGTATTGGCGGCATACTGTGCGTGCATTGCGAGAATGGCACGTTGGTGAATGAACTGCAGAAGCGCGTGTACGAGCAGGGTATACACGGGCCCGAGGGGCATGCGCTCAGCCGTCCGGACGTGTGTGAGGCCGAGGCAGTGAGCCGTCTGCTATATCTGGCGCACCTGGCCGGCGACGCACCGGTCAACGTGGTGCACCTTTCGACCAAGCTGGGGCTCGAGGCCATTCGTGTCGCCAAGGCGCGCGGGCAGAAGAATATCTATGTCGAGACCTGCCCTCAGTATCTGATGCTCGACGATACTTGCTACTTGGAGC
>CAJJVE010000028.1:0-13278 GCA_905196265.1 uncultured Collinsella sp.
ATCTCGACACCACGGTAGCCCGCCATGCTAATGGAGATGCCGCCGTTAAAGTCGTACGCGTCGAGAAGCGTCGCCTCGTCCACGTAGCCTTCCGAAAGAGGGGCGACCTCAAAGATGGCCGTGCCCTCGTCGTCGGTCGTGGCGGTGAGTTGCTTGCCTGCGGCATAGCGCGATGTGAGCGTGACCTGGGCACCCGCGATGGGCGTATTCTTGTTGGCGACGTCGACCACGACCACGCCGAACATGGTGCGCGAGAGAACGAGCACCCTGAAGGGGTCTTCTTCGTCGGCATAGGCTTCGGTGGGCGCGAACGGCAATATGAAGGCGTTTGCGCTTCCCGGCATGCGCGGCAACATAATGCTCGCCAGCGAGGATGCTCCGGCAACAAGTAGCGAACGGCGATCAAGCATCTTTGGCTCCCATCCCGCAAACATCGGAGGAAATAATCCTATTTTGCGAGAAGGTGCCCCGTGGCGGTAGTGCCGTTCCATGGCCAAAATGTCCAATTTGAGTGCGCGAAAGCGTCAGGCCCCCGGAGCGCTTTCGATGCGCCGGGCAGTTTGGCCGCTAGCGCAACATGTGGGCAATCAGCTCGGCGCGAGTTCCGATACCAAGCTTGGCATACACTCCTGATAGGCGGTTTTTAACGGTGCCCGGCGATACTCCCATGTGGCGTGCGATTTCGGCGTTGGTCCATCCGCGGCAGGCGAGCATGGCCATGGTGAACTCCGTGGTCGTTAAATCGTCGGCCACGTCCTCGCCCGAATCGGGGTTGTGGATGCGCCGCCAGCCGTAGCTGAAGCGGTACGTGATCTCGATGATGCGTGCGAAATCGTCAGGGTATTGCGATTTTAGGCATGCCTCGATGAGTCCCTGCAAAAGGCCGTGGTGCTCGCCGATGAGTTCGATAAGGCCGTCGGGACGCGCAATGTCCCAAGCGGCTCCGAAGTGCGTTTTTGCGGCGTCGATATCCTTGAGGCTCATGCATGCCATGGAAGCCGACAGGTGCAAGAACAGCTCCGAGATGGGATAGCTTCCCTGTTTCATGATCAGGGCGTTTTCCGCCATGCCCAGACTGCGGCCATATTCGCCGCGCAGGTACAAGGCGTGCGCCATCACGTAGCTGGCGAACAGGCGCAGGCCTTCGGGCAGATGCGCCGCAAGCGGATAAAACTCTTCGGCGGAATACGGGGAAGGCAAGTGCAGCAGGACGCTCGCGGCGGAGGCGAACAGGATATGCGTGGCGTGGACGGCGGGCGATTCCTCGTCAGTTGGCGTATCGAGGATGCCCGCAAGGCACTGGCGGGCATCGGCGATGCGGTTGAGCGACAGACTGGCGTATCCGCAGATAAGGCATGCGGAATAGCGCAGTGCGGGGTCGGTGGCGTCAAGATAGGGGCGCGCCGTCTTGGCAGCGAGGGTGGCCTGTCCGCGAAAGTACAGCGCTTCTGCCGTGGCAATGGCGCGCGAATCGGGGTCGGAAATGCCTGCAACCGCAGCGTCAATCTGCCCCGGCACAAAGGCAGTGCACATCAACGGCATGGGAATGCGCGGGTAGCCATCGCAGTCCATCTTCCATCTCCCATCAGGTGGCAACAATGCAGCAATTGTACTCCTGTTGCTCGGGACTGGAATTTCTGGGTATTGCCTACGATTATGCCGAACGCATAAAGGAAGAGTCTATTGGCGATGCTCTCAAGGTGGCTACCGAAGCCAAGCTGACCTCGATATTAGGAAAAATTGCCACCCCTGCAAAAAGCTCTGTTGCAGTGATGGGAAACGCATCTTCTGGGCATTCCGGCGTCTCCAGCTAGCGCTGGACTGCTGCTGTCGCCTGCGCGTTGGCGAGCGGAGCGTGGGGACCGTCCGGCGACCAGCGGTGACGGGCGAGCCCTGCCGCGTGCGTGGGCCTCCATCGGCGTAGACCCATGACCCCTATGGCATCGGAGAAGTCCACCATCGCGTCCAGGACCTTACCGTCCGGCACGCCCAGCCTAGCGGCTCCCTTGAACCCAAGGTTGAAGGGGGGTGTTGTACAAGGCATATGGGGCCGAGTGGAAGTGGATCAAAAGAGCGTTACTTGACGTTTCATGCATAATGCCAACCGCCCCGCGATATCACGTTCGCAGCGCGCAGGGGCCGGAGAATCTTCGCGATGAGAGTTGACGTCTAATACCTTGCATCGTATAGTGTGTATAGCATAGTATATGACGAGAGGAGGTGTGCGGATGGAGGCACAGATGAAGCGCGGCTTCCTGGAGGCCTGCGTGCTCGCGGCCGTCTCCGGCGAGGAGTCCTACGGCTACCAGATCGTGAAGGACGTACCGGCGAGCATGGGGCTCACGGAGTCGACGCTCTACCCGCTGCTCAAGCGCCTGGAGAAGGCCGGGTGCATCACGGCGCGCTCCGCCGAGCACAACGGGCGGCTGCGCCGGTACTACCGCATCACGGACGACGGGCGAGCGCGCATCGAGGAGTTCCTGGCCGAGTGGCCGTCCGTACGGGAGATTTACGCATACGTTGAGGAGGCGCACCATGACGCGCGATGAGTTTCTGGGCCGGTTGGGCGAGCTGCTCGCCTGCCTGCCGGCCGAGCAGGTGGAGGAGACCAAGGCGTTCTATGCGGAGGCCATCGCCGACCGCATGGAGGACGGTATGAGCGAGGAGGAGGCCGTGGCCGCCATGGGCACGCCCGGCGAGGTGGCGGAGGCCACGCTCGACGACCTGCCCGCCGTGCCGCGCGCGATCGCGAGGACGCGCCGGCGCAGCACCGCGCTGCTGTGGGTGCTGGCCATCGTGGGCTCCCCGGTGTGGGTGCCGCTGCTCGCCGCCTTCGCCGCCGTGGCCGTCACGGTCTATATCTGCATCTGGGTGCTGGCGCTCTGCGTGTGGATCGTCGCGGTGGCACTCGGGGGCGTGGGCGTAGTTGGGCTCCTGCTTGCCGTAAGCGGCGTCATCATCGGCCACTTCCCGTACGCCCTCGCCTCGGCGGGCGTGGGGCTCGGCCTCGTCGGCGTGGCGCTCTTCGTTGGTGCTGGCGCTTGGGCCGCCTCAAAACAAATTGCGCGCCTCTCGGCGCTCTGGGCGAGGAAGGCCGCCTCGCCCTTCTGGAAGGGTAAGGGCGAGAAGGGCGGCGCTGCCGCGCATCTCGCGGCTTAGAAAGGAGTGAGTACCATGACCAGCGCGAAGAAGATCTACCTCGCCGTGGCGGGCGGGCTCGTTGCCGCGGGTGTTGTCCTCGCGGGCATTGGCTTTATCGCTTCGGGCTTCGACCCGGCCGTGTTCACAACCCAAATCGACACGCGCGACAGCACCATCGTGCTCGGCGGCGTCGAGGTGGACGACCCGATGGGCCTCCCCCTCATCGAGCAGCTCGCCGGAATCGGCGAGGTCGACACCTCCGGCATCACCGCGTCCGAGTCCCCTGCTGCTCCGGAGGCGCCCACCGCTCCCTAAGCATAGCGCGCCCGGCGCCAGCTCGGGCGGGGCGAGCGGCAGTGACGAGCGCGCCTCGCGGACCCGGTTCTCGATCTCGCGCGGCGTGGACCTCGCGAGCCTGCGCGGGCGGCTACTGCGGTCGGACATGGGCTCTCCGGACCTGCTGCGGCGCAGCCACTTGCTCGCCGTCTGGCGGCTGACGCCCATCTGACGCGCGGTCTCGGCGACGCCGAGGCCGGACTCTATGCGCGAGACGAGCGTCTCGCGCCCCCTCGGGGTGAGCCTTGCGTTAGGATGTTGCTCCATGGGAGGGCTCCTCTGCTGTTCGTCTAGACAACTCACAGCATGTGGGAGCCCTCCCTATTTGTCACTACCCGGGTGTAAACAACCTATTGGCACAGAACAGCTAGAACAACCGATGCCGCCTCACTGCGCCGAGAAACCCCCGGCGCCGTGAGGCGGGCGGCGGAGTGAGCCAACAGCAAAGCCATGCCGCTATTAGTAGCCTGTCGCCAGCAATCTGCAAGTCACTAGCACCCCACAGCCGTGCCGGCAGCATCCCTTGGTCGCCATATCAGCCGCACGGTATAATCTATCCATCGATATATTGGTTGAACCATGGTGTCTCTGCTGTGACCATAAACCTCCGCAAGACGCTAGGACCTTGTTCTAAGGAGATCTGGTGGAGAAAGGTCAAGAGAACCCACCACAAGACCAGGCGCTTGCCCATAGAGTCAGGTGGGCTGACCTCGACAGCGTATTCGAGCACATGGGCGACAATGCTAGCGTTGGAGAGGCAAGTAACGGCATCCACCTCATAAATGACCGGGAGCACGTCGCCGTGCGCCAGGACCACGAGGTTCGCATCCCCAATGAATACCTGCAGGAATCATACGTCGGACAGCGCGACAGCGACCTGAGAAAAGCAAGGGAGATGCTCCTTCAGGCCAAGCAGGAGCGCCCTTCCTACAAACCTGACATCCTTTTAGGTCTTGCGACAACGTTCCTGGGCTGGTTTCTCGGGGGTTTGTCGTCATCTGTCAATCTCGCATCTTTGCCCGGTATCTTGATGCTCTGCGTAGCACCGTGTGGCGCAGTAGGACTCTTTGTCGCTTTTATCTTTATCCGAAAAGAAGAGAAGCAGGGCAAATCTGATCTGGCCGAGCGCGTCCTAGAACACCTGGCGGATCCCGATGACAAGGAGACCAAGACCGATGAACATTAATGATACGAGCACGCAGCTGCTCTTTACCACGGTCCCCATCGTGGGCATTACTACCGAAGGCACGGGCGTCTCGGGTACAGGATTCTTCTTTTCCTATGACCTTGAAGACGGGCGAAAAGTGCCCCTGCTCATTACCAACCACCATGTCCTCAAGGATGTGATTCAGGGTCGCTTCGTCATCAATCTAGCCGAAGGTGACGCCCCGTCACGCGAGACCATCAGCGTGAACTTCGACAAGTCATTCATCGAGGGGAAGAAGCTCGGAGAGCTCGACTTGGTTGCGATGCCGGTGGCCCCTGTTCTCAGCATGCTTGAAGAAAACGGGAAGAGGCCCTTCTACCGATCCATCGACTCTGGACTCATCCCGAAGAAGAGTGTGCTGGACAATTTGGCGGCGCTCGAGCAAATCACCTTTATCGGATACCCCAGCGGGCTCTATGACGACTACAACAAGACCCCCCTCATCAGGCAAGGCTGGACTTCCACGCCCGCTTGGAACGACTACAAGGGTAAGCGCGAGTTCCTCGTTGACGCATCTGTATTCGAGGGCTCCAGCGGCAGTCCCGCCTTCATCTTCAACCAGGGCAGCTATCCCACGACCGACGGAATTGCCATCGGCTCCAGGCTGCTGTTCATGGGCGTAATCACTCAGACGATTACGAAGGAGAAGAGTGAGCACCTCGATTTAGGTACAGTCATCAGAAGCGACGCGATGCTCGACAAGCTCAAACCTTTCGTGGAAGGTCTACTGTAGCTAAGAGCACCGTCAAAAGCAGTGACGCCCCTTTGCTCCTTTCCCTAGGATGAGGTGACTGAGCTCGGCATGCTGGTTGACATCTGGTTCCCCAACGGCTCATAGTACAGACACATGGAAAGCCTTCGGGTTTTGTAAGGGCGGGACCCACTGGGCCTCGTTCTAGTTTTACTGTTCGGTTAACGCTGCAGATCGTTTTGGAAGGCTTACGAGCATGGTAGTCCCGTTCTCGGAACTTGTTTCGACCTCTACCGTGCCACCGTGAAGCGCTGCGATCTCCCAAACAAGCGCTAACCCGAGTCCTGCGCCGCCGTATGCCCTGCTGCGGGATTTATCCAGGCGAAAGAACGGCTGGAAGATGCTCTCTCGGTACTGCTTGGGTATTCCCGGGCCCTCATCTTTGACTCGCAGGAGCACGTGGCTGTCGCTGTCGCTGATGGAGACATTGACAGTCGAGCCGGAGCGACTGTAACGGATGGCGTTTTCGGCCAGGTTGAACAGCAACCGATAGAGGAGCGTGTCGCTCCCGATTACTAAAGCGTCTCCAGCACAGTTGAGGGCTATGTTCCTATTTTCGGCAAGTGGCGCAAGGTCAGTGAGGACCTCTTCGGACAAGGGACCGAGTTCAACATCGTCCTCGCAAGGAACGCTGCGGAGCTCACTCATCTCAAGCAATACCTTGGTCATTCGAGACATGCGCTCGGTTTGTTCTTGTAGCAGGCCGAGCAGCTCGGCTGTTTCGGGTTGCAAACCGGAGTGCTCGGAGATGAATAGTTCAATCTGTGCTTGCATAAGGGCGAGCGGGGTGCGCAGCTCGTGTGCGGCGTTGCCGGTAAACTGACGCTGTGCAGAGAATCCTTCGCCAAGACGGGCGATCATGTCGTTGAAAGAGGCGCTGCATCGTTGTAGCTCGGTGGGCACATCTTCACTGAGTCTGATTTCGCTTAGGTTGTCAGGCTGCACGCGCTCTACCTGGGCGGCGAAATCCCGTAGCGGTTTGAGTGCACGGCCGCTCACAAAGTATGCCAGCACGCCGCCAAGGAGTGTGACTCCAGCCGTGATGTACCAGGCTGCCGTGCCAAAAGACTCCTGTGCGTCGTTTACGACGATCGTGACCCTGTCATCGGGGACCGCTTTCGTCGGGTCGAACGCCTGGGGCGAATCTTCGCCGGTTGCGTTAAAGGCCGAGATGTTACTGCCGATGGCATCCATGTAGCGCATGCCCGTATAGCCGACCAGGCAGTTCGTCAGCACGCACGCCGCACACGTGAGCAGTGCCGTCATAATCGTTATGCGCCATTGCAGCGAAAGCCTTTTCATTCGCTATCCTCCATAACGTAGCCCTCTCCAATCCGATTGCGAATCGGGTCGTATCCCAAAGCGCTGCGTAGCTTTTTGCGGAGTGACGAGATATGAACGCGGGTTGCGTTGCTAAAGCTGTTTACGCTGCTATCCCAAACGTGCTCGATAAGCTCCTCTTGACTTACCGGACGCCCCTGATTAAGCATCAGGTATTCCAAGATTCCCGTTTCCTTGCGCGTAAGAGATAAAGCCTCGCTGTCCACGGAAGCGATGCGCGCCTTGGTGTCAAAGCTGAGCTTTCCGCAGGTTAAAACTACGTCGCTTTGTGTAAAGCGTCTTAGGGTAAGGCTGCGAATCCTTGCCGCAAGCTCGTCCAGATGAAACGGCTTGGTGAGGTAATCGTTGGCGCCGGCATCGAGTCCGGCGACTTTATCTGATACTTCGCCACGTGCGGACAGAATCAGTACCTTAGTCTCGCAGTCAGTTTTCCTAAGTTCCCTGAGTACGGTCATGCCGTCGATGCGGGGAAGGTTGAGGTCGAGTACCACGAGGTCGAAGGCCTCAACGTCCGGTAGGTCGAGCGCCTCCCGTCCATCGTGACAGCAGTCGACGCTGTACGCCAAGTTTCGCAAGCTGCGCGCGATTGCATCGCACAGTGCTCGCTCGTCCTCGACGATCAAAATACGCATAACAGTCTCCTTGCACATTCCAAATCGCGCTTAACACGGATTTTATAGTCGATATGGTCCAATGGTCGCGTAACGAAAGGAGTGGTCGAGTTGTTCAAAGCGGTAAAACCCGTGGTACAGGTCGCTTTGTTGATCGTCGGAATTGCCATGGTGTGCTTTGGTGTTATGCGTGGCGAGGCAGATGCCGTGCTGGCCAAAGCGATTAGGCTGTGCTTGGAGTGTATCGGAATTGGATAAAAGAGAAAACACTGCATCGCATGTTTTGGCTCGATTTCGCGGATTCATTCAGGCGGCGGCGACGCTCGTCACCAACATTCACCTGCCAAACTTTGCCAAAGGCGGCATCTATCAGGGCGCGGGGAAAACAGTCTGCGTACCTGGACTTAATTGCTATTCGTGTCCCGCGGCATCGGGTGCGTGCCCCATCGGGTCGTTCCAGTCGGTGGTAGGTTCATCCAAGTTCAACTTTTCTTACTACGTCACCGGTACGCTCATTTTGCTCGGCGTGCTGCTGGGACGCTTTGTATGCGGCTTTCTGTGCCCGTTTGGCTGGCTTCAGGAGCTGCTTCATAAGATTCCCGGCAAAAAGTTCTCCACGAAAAAGCTCAAGCCGCTCACGTACATCAAGTACGTCGTGCTGCTGTTTGCCGTGGTGCTGCTGCCCGTCTTGGTGGTTAACGACGTGGGCATGGGCGACCCGTTCTTTTGCAAGTACATCTGTCCACAGGGTGTGCTCGAGGGCGCCATTCCGCTGGCCATTGCCAATGCCGGCATTCGATCTGCGTTGGGACATCTCTTTACTTGGAAACTTGCCGTTCTCATTGCCGTGGTAGTGCTGAGCGTTTTGTTCTACCGCCCCTTCTGCAAATGGATTTGTCCACTCGGCGCATTCTATGCGCTCATGAATAGGGTGTCCCTACTGGGGATCCGGGTCGATGCATGCAAATGTGTCTCGTGCGGCAAGTGCTCAAAGGTTTGTCAGATGGACGTTGATGTGGTCCACGCGCCCAATCATGCCGAATGTATCCGGTGCGGAAAGTGCATCGGGGCCTGTCCCGTCGATGCCATCAGCTATCGCTATGGCCTGGATGTGTCGGCGGAAAAGCTTCCCTTGACCGCCGATAAAAAGTAAACAAGCTTCGACAAAACGGAGGAATGACTATGAAGCTTTCTAAGATTGCGGCCCTGTTTATGGTGCCGGTATTGGCCTTGTGCCTTGTGGCATGTTCGGCGCCCGGCGGCGATGCGAGCGAATCTGCGAGCTCCGACCCTAAGATCGCAGAACTCACTGCGCAGAAGCCGGCCAATGCCGACGAGGCCGCCGAGTTGTACGCAAAACTCATGCAGAAGGAGAACGATATCTTTTCGAATGATAACGCGCTGTGGGAAAAGGTATTCAATGCGGCAAATAAAGACTCGGCAATGATTGAGGACGGCAGCAATTACGGCGATTTTCTGCTCAAGACCATCGACGGCGCCAAGGATGAGTTCACGGCGGATGAGCTTAAGACGCTCAAGGCCGGCGCACAGCAAATCAAGGAGATCGAGGACAAGCTCGAGAGCCTGGAGAAGGAGTTCCCCGGCTGTGGAAGCACGCCGAGCGCGGGCGAGAGCGTCGACGCTTCGACCGCTGGCATGACGGCTGGTGCCAATGCTTCGAGCGAGGCGACGAAGTTCCCCAGCTTTACGGGCAAGGACCTGGACGGCAACGACGTGAGCAGCGACGAGCTGTTCTCTAAGAACAAGGTTACCGTCATGAACTTCTGGTTCACCACTTGCAAGCCATGCGTGGGTGAGTTGGGCGACCTTGAGGACCTGAATAAGGAGCTTGCCAAGAAGGGCGGCCAGGTCGTGGGCGTCAATTCCTTTACGCTCGATGGCAACAAGGGCGAGATTGCAGATGCCAAGGACGTGCTGAGCAAGAAGGGCGTGACGTATAAGAACATCTGGTTCAAGTCGGATAGCGAGGCCGGTAAGTTTACGTCAAATTTGTTCTCGTTCCCGACAACGTATGTCATCGATCAGAATGGCAACATCGTAGGGGATCCAATCGTGGGAGCCATCAGCTCCGCCGAGCAGCGCGCAGCACTCGACAAACTTATCGACCAGGCGATTGCAAATAGCGAGCAGTAAAAAACGCGTAAAGCATAGCGAGGATCGCGCGCCGCTGTGCGAAGTAGTCCGCTACCTTTCAAGATAAGCTCCACCATATAGAGGTCCCGCTCGGGACCTCTTCTTTTGGGTGCCATCCCGTTCGTTTTTTGGCGCCGTTCGTTACATTCCTCACTGGCTCCGGCAAAAAATGGGGATAGAGTAGGACAAACGCGTCGAATACGAACGGCGGGGAAGAGCGGGCAAGTGCGCCCGCGTGGGAGAGGTTGCCGTCCATGCTGGAGCTCAAAGGTATTTGCAAAAGGTACGTCACGCAGTCGTTTACGCAGGTGGCGCTCGACAGCGTGAGCCTGGCTTTTCGCGACAACGAGTTCGTGGCCATTCTGGGCCCCTCAGGCTCAGGTAAAACTACGATGCTCAACCTTATCGGTGGACTGGATCACTTTGACTCGGGCGACCTGCTGATTGATGGTATTTCGACCAAGGATTTTCACGATCGCGATTGGGATGCCTATCGCAACAACCGCATCGGCTTTGTGTTCCAGAGCTATAACCTCATTCCGCATCAGACTATTTTGGAAAACGTGGAGCTGGCGCTCACGCTCACGGGCGTGGGACATGCCGAGCGCCGCCAGCGTGCGCGCGAGGCGTTGGAGAAAGTTGGCCTGGGCGAGCATGTTAACAAGCGCCCGAGCCAGCTATCGGGCGGACAGATGCAGCGCGTGGCCATTGCCCGCGCCCTGATCAACGATCCCGAGATTGTGCTGGCAGACGAGCCGACCGGCGCCCTGGACTCAACGACATCCGTACAGGTCATGGATCTGCTCAAGGATGTGGCGCGCGACCGTCTGGTCATTATGGTCACGCACAATCCCGAGCTGGCGTACCAATACGCCACGCGCATCGTCAACCTGGCGGACGGCAAGATCACCGACGATTCCGATCCTTTCGATGTCGCTGACGCCACGCGCCGCAAAGCCAAGCCTACGCGCAAAACCTCGATGAGCTTTGTGACGGCGCTGGGGCTTTCTGCTCGAAACCTCATGACCAAGAAAGGCCGTACGGCCATGACGGCCTTTGCGGGCTCGATTGGCATTATCGGTATCGCGGCGATTCTGGCGCTGTCCAATGGCGTAAACGGCTACATCAAAAAGGTCGAGGAGGATACGCTCTCGAGCTACCCGCTCACCATTTCCAAGCAGGATTACGACCTGTCGTCCATGATGGGCGGACAGGGGGCCACGGATGACGAGGCGTCCAACGGCGAGGATTCGTCCGACGACAGCGCCGGCGGCAAGGCTAAGGGGACCGATAAGATCCCCGTGGTTACGGCCGTAAAGGACATGTTTGCAAGCGTTAAGTCCAACGACATGACGAGCTTTAAGGCATGGCTCGATGCCGGTGGCGACGGTATCGACAAAGAGGTCAACGCCATCCAGTACGGCTACGGCGTGACGCCGGTTGTCTATCGTGCGGGTAAGGGCGATGAGAAGCCCGTCCGGCTTGTTCCCAACGCTATGACCGAGGCAATGAGCGGAGGCGCGAGCTCGGCGGCAACGGTGAGCATGGAATCCATGGGAACCTCGGTCTTTAACGAGATGATTGACGACCAGAGCCTGCTCGACAGCCAGTACGATGTCGTCGCCGGTCATTGGCCCACGTCAGCCAACGAAGCCGTGATGGTGCTTTCGAGCCGCGGTACGGTGGGCGACTACACGCTCTATAGCATCGGTGCACTGGACATCGATGAGCTCAACGATCTGGTAAACAGCGCTATGACGGCTGACGGTGGGGTCGAAACGCCCGAGACCGGCACCGACTTTACCTACGACGATGCGCTGTCTACCACGTTTAAGGTGCTGTCGCCGGCTGATGCGTATCGCAAAAACGAAGAGACTGGCATGTGGACTGACATGTCTGACGATGCCGACTTTATGACGGCCAAGGTTGCCGACGGTATTGACGTGCGCATTGTGGGCGTGGTGCGACCTAACGAGACGGCCAACGCGAGCGCATTGACCCCGGGCATTGCCTATACGCATGCACTGACTCGTCAGCTTATGGAACGCGCCGCAAATTCGCAGATTGTGCAAGAGCAGCTTGCTCACCCCGAGACGGATGTCTTTACGGGCAAAACCTTCGACGAACTGCAAGGCGAGGCCAAACAAGGCGTGGATCTGAGCAGCATGTTCAGCGTGGACGAGGCGGCGCTCAAGAGCGCGTTCTCGTTTGATGCGTCTGCGCTCTCGGGTGCGGCCGGCGGTATGGACCTTTCTGGCATCGATCTGTCGGGGCTGGACATTGACCTTTCGGGCGTTGGCAAGGACATCGACTTTGGCGACATCATGGCCAAAGCGCCGGCCCCAGATTTCTCGGGTATCTTTGACGGTCTGGAACTCACGCCCGAGCAAATGCAGCAGGTGGGAACGCTTGCCAACCAGTTGTTTGAGGGCTTTTTGCAGTCTGATCAGTTTAAGGCGCTGACACCCGAAGATCTTAAAGACGCGTCAAAGCTCGCTGCCGCATTCTCGACGTATCTTGAGAATGATGCCGCAGCCCAGCAAATCCTGGCCCAGCTCAAAGCGCTCGGCGGCGATGCCCTGGCCGAGCGCCTGCAACAGGCGATGACCGACTATGTGCAAAAGCAACTGGCTCCGTATCTGCAGCAGGCTATGGATCAGGTGATGAAGGCAATCAGCGAGCAGATTGCGACGACGGTATCGTCCCAGCTTAAAGCAGGCGCAGCAGGGCTCATGGGCCAGATGGCGACGCGGATGTCGTCGAGTTTTGCTAGCCTGGCGAGCGCCATGCGCGTGGATGCGAGTGCCTTTGCTCATGCCATTCACTTCAACATGGACGCCGAGGACCTGAGCTCGCTCATGATGAGCTATGCGAAGGCATCGAAACTCACCTACGACAACAACCTGACCACGCTGGGCTATGCAGACGAGGCGGACCCCATCTCGGTCAAGATTTTCCCGCGTGACTTTGAGGCTAAGGAGCGTGTGCTCGATCACATCGATGCGTACAACAAGCAGGTCAAAGCCGTCGGCCACGATGGGCAGGCGATCTCGTACACCGACTACATGGGTATCATCATGGGCTCGGTGACCGATATCGTGAACACCATCAGCTTGGTGCTCATCGCATTCGTGAGTATCAGCCTGGTGGTGAGCTCCATCATGATCGGCATCATCACCTACATCAGCGTGCTGGAACGCAAAAAGGAGATTGGCATCCTGCGTGCGATCGGCGCGTCGAAGCGCAACGTGGCCAACGTATTCAATGCCGAGACCTTTATCGAGGGCCTCATCGCCGGCGTCTTTGCCATTGTCGTTGTGATGGCCGTGAGCTTTCCGGTTAATGCCTGGGCGCTTGCTGCCAAACAGGTGCCCAATCTGATGAGCCTGCCCGTGCAGGATGCGCTGGTGCTCATTGCAATTTCGGTACTGCTGACGGTTGTCGCTGGCCTGCTGCCGGCCCGCAGCGCATCCAGGAAGGATCCCGTGGAGGCCCTGCGCTCTGAATAATGTGACAAGGGACGGTCCCTTTGTCACATTGAGCGGCTTGTGAATTCGAGGTCTAATACTTTTCCGAGAAGTGAACGAGTCAAAATGGACCCCCGAAGCGTCGACACTTTTGAGATGCAATTTCCAGCGGTTTTGATTGTTGAATCCTGCGGTTTTGGCGTCAGAGAATGTCGATGCTTCGGGGGTCCAAATACAGCCGTTCACTTCTCGGAAAAGTATTAGACCTCG
>CAJJVE010000029.1:0-13275 GCA_905196265.1 uncultured Collinsella sp.
TGGGCCTCGTCGAGTTCAACATCCCATACGCGCTTGTGCAGACCATGCTCAAGATCGCTGTGCAGGTTGTTGACGCCCTCGTTGGCGGGCATATGCCAGTCCGTGCCGGCGATGGTGATCGTGGCACCTGCAGTGCGGTTGGCCACGGGGCCGATGGTCGCGCCAAAGCAAGCGGGGTTGTCAAAGTAATCCTCGAGCTTATCGAAGCCCAGCACCACATCGCGCACGTTGCCGGGAATGTCGGGCACGTCGATGCCCAACACGGTGGCGCCAAAGTCCATAATGCGAACGCAGATCTCGGGCCCGTTGAGGGTGTAACGATGAACGGGGGTACCGCACGGCGCGGTGCCGAAAAGCTCGGAAGTGATCATTTGGTTCCTAACATCGAGGTATTTCCGACAAACTGTAGCGCGAACAGGCGAGATTATCACTACACCCCACTAAAGCAGGGGGTATTTTTCTCAAAAAAGTGATGATTGAGCTGTACGGGCGTTCATTTTTGACACGCACGGGTCTGATACAATTTGTTCGTTATTGTTTGAATTGACGTTAGCGTGGAACAGCGAGGACTCATCGTGATTAAAGCGGAGCGACAGGATAAGGTTCGGCAGCTGCTCGAGGAACAGGGAACGGTCTCGGTCAAGGAGATTTCGGATGCGTTAGGTGTCTCGGATATGACGATCCGCCGTGACCTTGAGGAGCTTGCGAGCCTGGGCGAGATCGAGCGCGTGCACGGCGGAGCCCGCAGTGCACAGAGCCGTCCACACGCTATGCTGCGCCATGAGTATTCGCACAGCGAAAAGCGCACGAAGCATGCCGAGGAAAAGTTGCAGATTGCGCGCCGTTCTGTGGAGCTTATCGAGGAAGGCTCGACCATCTTTTTGGGCACGGGCACCACGGTTGAGCAGATGGCCTCGATGCTGCCGGCGTTTCGCCTGCGCATTGTGACCAATTCGCTTTCGGTGTTTAACCTGCTCGAGGCGCGCGAAGACTGCGAACTGTGCCTGGTGGGCGGCGTGTACCGCCGCCGCACTGCCGCCTTTGTGGGCCCTACGGCCGAGGACACCTTGCGCGCACTGGGGATCGACGCAGCCTTTATCGGCGCAAACGGCATTTTGGACGGCGACGTGTCCACGTCTAACATGGAAGAGGGCCGCATCCAGCAGCTCGCCTTTAGCAAGGCCGATTCACGCTACCTCATCGCCGACTCCAGCAAGATCGGCAAGCGCGACTTCTACACCTTCTGCCGTCTGGACAGCCTGGACGCCGTGGTGTGCGAGCCGGGCATCGCCGCCGAAGATCGTGCCGCCATCGAGGAGCATACGCAGGTCATTTGCTAGCTAGCGCTACGGGATTGCCAACGGGCGATGCGGGAGGACTTTTACCTCCTGTCATTGTGGAAACCAGCGCGTCAGCGCTACGCGATATGACGCGCAAATGAGGACTCCACTATCAAATTGTCTCAACCTGTGATATCTAGGCGGCCAAATGCGAGTCAGATGTTACAGATCGAGATTTTTGGCTCGGCCTATTCCGTTTGTCTCGATCTGTAACAGCTAGGACCGAAAAATTCAGCTAGTTGTTACAGATTGAGATTGAGAGGATTGACCTGTGCATTCATCTCAATCTGTAACATCTAGACGTCCAAAACCGGTCTTAGTGTTACAGATTGAGACAATTCGGCGTGGTCTACCTTGTTTGTCTCGATCTGTAACGGTTAGGACTTAAAAACTCGGCTACGTGTTACAGATCGAGACAAAAGAAAAAGAACATTAGGACTTGAAAATAAAGTTTTGATAAGGGATTCGCCCAGTTAAGACGGTGCGGCAGACAATTGAGATTAGTTTGCCTCCGGAGTCGTAAGCATAATGAGTCAGTTCGATGACCGGAAGTTTTGCAACACCATAATTACTGGCTTCGGAATCGCTAAGCTGACGTGCTCTATAGCTTTCCCTAACAGATTGGATAGACTTGGACAAGTCGTCCATGATTCTGCTAAATGCCTGAAAATCTAACTGGTTATTCGGAACGCGCGACTTTGAAATGAAGAACGTATCAGCGCCTATGAAGCTGCCTTCAAGTTCGTAGGTCAATTCAAGACGCTGAATTTCATCGCGACTTTGACATCCAAATTGTTGGAGCATCATTACGGAAATTGGACGACCTGATGTGAGGTCGCCGAAATGTTTGGTGATGGCATCCGGATCAACGCCATCGCAATGGCTTGCAAAGTCAAAGTCTAAAAGTGAATTGAGCTCGCTAACGCGTTTCGGTGCAACAAACGATCCCTTACCTTGGATTCGATAGATACTTCCACGACGCTCCAGCTCACTCATGGCAAGTCGGACGGTTGTTCTGCTTACGGCGTATTCGTCGCAGAGTTCCATTTCTGTTGGAAGTTTATCGTCTGCTTGATATTCATCGACGATCTGCTTGAGCAGCGCGTCGGTGAGCTGTAAATAGAGTGGCCGTTTTTCGTGTGTATCGAGCATTAGAGCCTCAGTTTGCATGTTGGTTATACCTGATGGTTGCCTCAGTCGGGATGTAACGTGGGCAAGGTAACCTTAACGTATCACAGAGCGGCTCAGCATGACGATCTGATGCCTGTATCCACGAAGGGCTTGTCCGAGCGTGAAGATATTCTGGGGCAGGCAAATACCGTTCATGGAGTCCCCGATATGTTGGAGGTCAGCGCCGGCTGCTTTTGCTGCAAGGCCTATTTTCTTAATGGTCTCGCTGTCGCAGGAGTCTTGACTCGTCCCGTTCGCCGCCATGACGAGAACCTTCTCTTCAATTGACTTGCCTACGTTGTGGGATCGTACAAAGTCTACGATGGCGCGCAGGTCTGCTTCTTGGAAGCAAGGGACGGTGTAGGGGGCTGGCACGAGAAGGATATCGACGCCGAGGTCAACAAACTTGCGCGCAATTTCGAGCGTCATGACAGGTTCCGCAACGCCCGCTCCATGCATTTTTCCGGCTATGACCAGGCCATTGAAATGCTCTTTGGAGAGTTTAATCGAATGGGCGATTGCATCGTTGGAGACGCCGGTTCCAGGGTTGCCCGTCAGGCAGATAAAATCAAATCCGAGTTCGTTAGCCTTTTCTAAGGTCTTGGGAGAGACGCGACGACCCATGGGGATTTCCGTTCGGGATTCAGACATCTCTGCCTCGTTATCAACTGGCTCCAGATTGACG
Source organism: uncultured Collinsella sp. (assembly GCA_905196265.1). Taxonomy (GTDB): domain Bacteria; phylum Actinomycetota; class Coriobacteriia; order Coriobacteriales; family Coriobacteriaceae; genus Collinsella. The sequence goes on from CAJJVE010000029.1 coordinate 3,196, forward strand.
CCAATGGGCCTTCCGCATGCTCGCTTCACCCAAGTGACCGGGTTTTCATTGAGATCATCTGGAATACCGGCAATAACTGGATCGAACACATCGAGCGCGTTAAACAGAAGCAGGTCGGCACCTGCGGCACGTTCGATTTCTGCATTAGTAACGCCGCCGAGAAATTGGGAAGAGGGTACGTTTTCCGCCATGATGGTACGTCCCTCGGAAGCCAGAATTGCCTGTTTTAGATCCATGGGTGACGTGGCGGCAAAATCGGATGCGGACATGTTCAGTAATCGTTTGGGCATTGTTACTTCCTTTGACTAGAACGACAGGCTTGTGACATTGTCTCTAATATTGTTACAACAATATATTCAATATGTTATATCCAATCGGTGAACGGTTGCAAACTTATTGTACTGCTCGGAAAAAATAGCCTTTAGCTGGTAAAACCTTATATTAATCAACTACCGTTCACCGAATAAGTATTTGAATTCTTGACATATCGAAAAAGCGGAAAAAGAATTGGTTATGACAAATCGCGCAAATGATATTACATTTCGCACAAGAACGTATTCACTTACATAAGTGGATACAAACGGGGACGACGACGGTTGAGTCCGGATAAATCGTTGTGTGCCCGGGAATCATGAAAGGATGTGTTATGGACGCTATCGTCAAATTCCTTGAAAAACACCAGCCTCTCTTCGACAAAATCTCGAGGAACATTTATCTGGTGGCGATTAAGGATGGCTTTCTCTCGAATATGCCAATTGTGCTGTTCTCGAGCCTGTTCCTTCTTCTTTCGACGCTCCCTGCCTATGTAGGCATCACGCTTCCGTCTGAGGTGCTGGATTTCTTCAATAAAATCTATGCATATACCATGGGACTTCTTGGCATTATGGTGGCCGGCACCACGGCGAGCTCACTTGCCATGTCGATGAACCGTCGCATGCCTTCGGGTAAATCTCTCAACCCCACCTCGTGCATGGTTTGTGCCATGTGCGGCATGCTCTTGCTATCGGTGACGAACGATGTTGTCTCGATTGGCGGAGCAGATACATCTGTTTTTGAAACCGGCTATATGGGAACTAAGGGTTTTCTCGCTGCGTTCGTAGCCGCATTCTTGACCGTTAATATCTATAAGGTGTGCATTAGCCATAATGTGACGATCAAGCTTCCCAAAGAGGTCCCTGGCTCTATTGCGCAGAGTTTTCGCGATATCTTTGCATTTGGGTTTTCGATCCTTGCGTGCGCTTTTATCGATCTTGCGAGCCGCAAGCTGCTTGCTGTGCCGTTCGCCAATTTGGTATCCGCTCTCATCTCGCCGCTGTTCTCCGCGGTCGACACCTATCCTGGCATGGCGCTTATCGAAGGCGCGGTCGCGCTTTTCCAATTTATGGGTATCCACGGTGCTTCGGTTGTCTTGAGTCCGATCAATGCTGCGCTCTACGGCAATACCGTTACCAATCTTGAGGTTTTCCAAGCAGGTGGACACCCGTCAATTGCTCTCACGCAGGACTTTACAAGCTTCATCGGCGGTCTGGGCGGTTCTGGCTGCACGTTCATCGTTCCTATTATCCTGATCATGTTTATGCGCTCCAAGCAGCTTAAAGCCATGGGCAAGGCATCGATTATCCCGGTGATTTTTGGAGTTAACGAGCCCGTTATCTTCGGTATGCCGATTGTTCTCAATCCCTATATGTTCGTGCCCTTCCTAGTGGCTCCTATGGTCAACGCCATTATCGGTAAATTTTTCATTGACGTCATTGGAATGAACGCCCCCATGTATACCATGCCGTGGGCGCTTCCCGGCCCAATTGGTGCGTTCCTCACCACGGGTCTCGATCTGCGTTCTCTCGTATTGATGGCAGTGCTGTTGGTCGTTGACTTTGTGATTTACTATCCGTTCTGCAAGGCGTATGACCATCAGCTTTGTTTGGAAGAGTCTGCAAAGGAGACTGCGGGAAACTCGGATGCAGATGCTATTGCCGCACAGGAAAATGTCGCAAAAGCTCTCGAGGCGGTAAAGGACAAGGCGGAGCAGATCCGCGTGCTTGTGCTTTGCCAGGGTGCCGGCACTTCGACTCTCTTGGCAAATGCTCTTCGCGAAGGTGCCGCTGCTAAGGGTATCGATCTGGTTTCTCAGTCCGGTGCGTACGGAAGCCACTATGAGACGATGGATCAGTACAACGTGATTGTTCTGGCGCCCCAGGCACGCATGTACTATGACGCTATGAAGGCCGATACCGATCGCCTTGGAATTAAACTGCTCACCACAAGGGGCAAGGAGTATATCGACCTTACCAACGATCCCGAAGGTGCAATTGACTGGATCGTTCAGGAGCTGGCCAAATAGTGGATGCACTTCGTCGTTGATTCGTCGGTGTATGGTACGGCCCCGCAGCTTATTGAGCTGCGGGGCCGTATTTCGTTGAGTATCTAATTGAGACAATGAGCGCAACCGTCGTGAGATCGCATTGGCGCTCTCCGAGTCACCGACAAACTGCCTTCCATCTATGTGACCAATTCGCTTTCGGCCTTTAGCCTGCTCGAGGCGCGCGAGGATTGCGAGCTGTGCCTGGTGGGCGGCATGTACCGTCGCCGCACCGCCGCTTTTGTGGGACCAACGGCCGAGGATACCCTGCGTGCGCTGGGTATCGACGCGGCGTTTATCGGCGCCAACGGCATTCTGGATGGCGACGTGTCTACGTCTAATATGGATGAGGGTCGTATCCAGCAGCTCGCCTTTAGCAAGGCCGATTCGCGCTATCTGATCGCCGACTCCAGTAAGATCGGCAAGCGCGACTTCTACACCTTCTGCCGCCTGGACAGTTTGGACGCCGTGGTGTGCGAGCCGGGTATTACCGCCGAGGATCGCGCCGCCATCGAGGAGCACACGCAGGTCATCTGTTAGCTAATGCTACAGACGATACTTCTGCCCCTGCCGGCGCAGGGGTTATCGCTTCACAATGACGCGTAAATAACTTTGGGCAACAAGGATGAGGCTATTCTGGGATATGACTAGTCTCCGTATTTCGTCTTTATGTCCCTTGAGAATGAATCGTAGTCTTCATAGAGCCCCTCTCTGCTTTCATCCTCGGCGTGGTTTACACGTTCAAGGAGCTTATCCTTTGGAGCCTCTTTTGTTATTGCGGCCTCGCTATCGGGTATTGTGGATTGCAAGAATAGTTCTAGAGCATGGACGTCTTTGAGTATGTAGCCCGTCGAACGACCCGCTCCTGTTTTTTCGATTGCGCTGCAACTAACAAGCTGACCGAGGGTTCGTTTAACGGTAACCTCGCTGATATCGGGGCAGTTGGATCGGATGTCGGATTTCTTAATGACGCCGGGTCTCTGTTGAAATAGAACGGCGATGCGCGCTTGCTTCGACATGGGACGAGTGCTTGATTCAATTAGGGTACGCTGCTCGAGCTGTCGGTAGGCGGCCAGGGTTGTTCCGAGCATGAAACGGATAAAGGGTGCTTCGGTGTTTTGATTTTCATTCCATCCAATGGAGCTTGCAGCGAGGGCGTTGTAGTAGAGCGCCTTGTTGTCTTCAATAAGTCGTTCGATGCTGATGTAACGCGCAACGTCGTATCCAGTCTTTTCGAGTAGCAGCGTTGTAAGGAGCCGGCTCATCCTGCCATTGCCATCGTTGAAGGGATGAATGCTGACAAAATCGAAGATGAAGCGGAATGATATAAGGAGGGGGTCGCAAACTTGACGAGATAAGGCGTCGTTGAGGGACCGACAGGCTTCTTCGATAAGTCCGAGGGTTGCTAGGGCCGAAGGCGGCCTAAAGCGCACAAATCGATTGCCTTGATTGTCGATGGAGATGATTTCGTTATCGCTATCTTTCCAATGGCCCCCATACGAGATTGCCGTGTGCGCCATGAGGTCACGATGCAACTGCAAAATGACCGATGGCGTTACGGGAATGGAATCGTGTTGCTCGTGAATAAGCGACAGCACATCTCGGTATCCAGCGATTTCTTCCTCTGCGCGGGAGCTTGGCTTGGCGGAATACGCCATGATCGCTTTGAGTCTTTTTTGGGTGGTAACAATTCCTTCAAGTCCGTTGGAGGATTGGGTGCTTTGGATCTTAGCTTCCTCCATAAGTGACGATAGAAGTTCGGGTTTAACTTGACTCAGAGCAAGCTGTCGGCCTTTATGCTCGCGTATCGAGAGGAGGAGGTTGGTGATTGGAGTTGCCTCGAGTTCCGCTGGGACTGTGGTGTAATCGAACTGGCGCATGCGGCTCCTTTCGGTATCACGAACATACTTTCGATATCATAATACCATTAAATGATACCGAAAGTATGTTCGTGATACCGAAAACTAGAAACCATGCTTCATAACTGCTTGGAAAGTTTGGATTTGACTATCTTATTGTCTTGATCTGTAACAGCTAGGGCCGAAATACTTGGCTAGATGTTACAGATCGAGACGAATGATCCGCTCGGGCCCACCAAAAACAAAAAGGCCGCATGCGAACCCGTGGGGGATTCGCATGCGGCCGACAAGGGGTACGCGGCGGAAACTAGGCCATGAGCAGGCCGGTCTCCGCGACGTTCTTGTACCAGTACGCGCTCGCCTTGGGATAGCGCTTCTGGGTCTCAAAGTCGATGTAGAACAGGCCATAGCGCTTGTTGTAGCCGTTGGTCCAGGAGAACTGGTCCTGCAGCGACCACACAAAGTAACCGTCGACGTTCACGCCGCCGTCGATTGCCTTGAGGATCCATGCAAGATGCTGGCGCATATAGTCGATGCGAGGGGCGTCGTCGATAAAGCCATCCTCGAAGTCGTCCTTATAGCCCATGCCGTTCTCGGTGATGTAGATCTTCTTGTAGTTGGGGTAATCGTTCTTAATGCGCAGCAGCAGGTCGTAGAGGCCCTCGGGATAGATGATCCAGTCCCAATCGGTGGTGGGTACGCCTTCACGCACGCATGACTCGCCCACGCCCTTGAGGAACCAGCGCGAGGAGCCCTTGTCGCCGGTGCCATTGTGGTTGATGTCGTTTTCGCCCTCGGCGGCACGCAGGAACTGGCACTTGTAGGTGTTGACGCCCAGGCAATCGTTGTAGGGGAGCGCGGCGGTCAGCGCGGCGATGTCCTCGTCGCGGACGTCGAGCTCGCCGCCGGCGATATGGGCCAGCTTGGTCGCAGCCTCCATGGTGTCGGCTGCATAGTGGCCGCGGAAAGTGGCGTCGAGCACCCAGCGGTTGTTGATGACGTCGGCCATGCGGGCGGCCTCGCAGTCGGCAGCGCTGTTGGGATCGAGGGGATACTTGGGCTCCAGGTTCTGGACAATGCCGATCTCGCCCTCAAAGCCGCCCTCATGGAAGGCGACGACAGCCTTGGCGTGGGCCACCATCATGTTGTGCATGAGCTGGAAGGCCTTGTCCAGGCGATACTTCTCGCCGTGCGGCCAGTTGCCGACGATAAAGCTGCCCTCGGCGGTCGCGGGAATCTCGTTAAAGGTAAACCAGTGCTTGACCTCGGTGAACTCGGCAAAGCAGAACTTGGCGTACTCGACAAAGGCGTCGATCGTCGTGCGCGTCAGGAAACCCTCATCGCCGTTCTGGTAAAAGGCCTCGGGCGTATCAAAGTGATCGAGCGTGACATAGGGGATAACGCCGGCTTTGTTGCAGGTGGCGAAAAGCTCGTGATAGAAGGCAACGCCTTCGGGGTTAATCTCGCCGGTGCCACTGGGGAAGATACGGCTCCAAGCGATGGAGACACGAATGCCGTTAATGCCGAAGCGCTGGCACAGGTCAATATCGACCGGGTACTTGTTGTAGAAATCGCTTGCGGGGTCGGGGGAGAAGCGACCCTGAGCAGCCAGGAAATCGTCCCAGGGCACTTTGCCCTTGCCGTGCGTGCGGGTCTCGCCCTCAACCTGGTAAGCGGCGGTGGCGCCGCCAAACACAAAGCCGTCGGGGAACTGCATGGGGTTGGTCATGAGTCATCCTTTCTGTGGGATACGAATAGGGAGAGGTGCCCGAACTGGGGATCCGGGCACCAACAGAGGGAGGAACTAGTCGAGGTTCTCGCGGAGCCACTTGATGGCGCCAGCGGGGTCGCGAGTAAGGTCGATATATTCCTTGCCGCGGGGAGCGAGCAGCTTAATGCCCAGACGATCGGTGTCGGCCTTCATGTCGTTGTAGTAGCTACGAACCTGCGGGGCGAGCACGATGACATCGTACTGATCCATGATGGCAGTGTGCTGGCCATAGGCGCCTGCGGAGGAAGCGATGTTCTCTCCGGTCTGCGCGGCACCTTCCTTGATGGCATTGGCAAGCATGGCAGAGGTGCCGGCGCCGGCGCACAGGACGAGGACCTTCAGGCCGTCGACATCCTTCTTGGCGGATGCATCGGCAGCGGGCTCGGGCTGATCGGCGACAGGCTCGCTGCCGGCGGCGGCAGCGGTCGTCTCGACGGAAGCGGTGGTCTGCTCGACAGCGGGCGCAGGGGCGTTGGCGGCGATGGCAGCGGCACCATCGGACTCGAGACCCAGCTCGGCGGCGCGCTCGGCCTCCTGGTCGCAGAGCAGCTTATCGTATGCCTTCAAGAACGGCAGGTAGATGATGGCGTCCAGCAAGATGATGATTGCAACAAATACCAGGGCGATAAGCTGGAAGTTCGTGGTGATGAAGATGCCGATGGGGCAGGGGTGGCCCAAGGCACCACGAAGGAGAAGCCGTTCATGCCCACATTGTCGATAAAGAACTTGGCAACGCTTACGTTGACGCAGCCGGCGGCAACAAAGGGGATGAGCATGTAAGGGTTAAGGATCATCGGCGCGCCAAAGAGCAGCGGTTCGTTGACGGCGAAGGCAACAGGAACAATCGAGGCCTTACCGACGGCTTTGAGCTGCTTGGACTTCATAAAGAGAATCAGCAGAAGCGGCACGATGAACGTGGCGCCGGTGCCGCCGAACTCACCCACGAGCGACATGTTAAAGGTGAGGGAGTGTGCGGGGTGGCCGCCTGCCAGCAGAACCTGCAGGTTCTCGGCCTGGTTGGCAAGACGGATGGGGTCGATGCCCGGCTGGACAATCGAGGGGCCGTGGACGCCGATGAACCAGAAGAACGCGGTGGCCGCCTGGATGAGGATGAGGCCAGGATAGGTTTCTGCAGCGGTAAAGAGCGGGGAGAGCAGTTTGATAAGCAGCTCGGAGAACGGAACGCCCATGAGGTTGCGCACGACGACATCGATGATGCCGCAGATGATGACGGCGCCGCCAAAGGGGATGATGTCACGGAAGTTCTGAGCGATGGCGCCCGGGACCTCCTTGGGCAGCTTAATGGTCAGATCGCGCGAGACGCAGAATTTGTAGACCCACACGGTGATGAACGCGGCGATATAGGCCGAGAACAGACCACGCGTGCCCATGCTGGTGCAGTCGAAGACCGAAAGCTCGGAGCCGTTGAACTTGGTGGTGAACTGCGTAACGGCGAGCAAAAGCATACTGCACTGGGCGGCCACCATGGTGGAGCCGTCGTTGAGCACCTTGCCGGCGGGCATGCGACGGTTCATGGAAGCCGTAAAGTTCTTGGCAGTGGTGCCGGCGACCATGATGCCCATGACGCCCATGGTGAAGTTGTACAGCTTGTTGCACCAGTCGATGAGCGGCTGGGGCAGCGTGATGCCAACGACGCCAGGAAGGGTGGCAATCAGCAGGAAGATCGAAGAGGTGAGGACGATGGGCATGCACCCAAGGAATCCGTCCTTAATGGCCTGGAGGTAGATGTTCCTCGAGATCTTCTCAAAGAACGGTTGATGCTTTTCGAGCATCTTTACGATGGCGTCCATAGAGCTCCTTTGCTGCTCGATGCGCGATGCATGTGGATGGAACTGGTCGTCGATGGATGGTCAGGACTGCCCGGAAACCTTTCCGTTTAAGGAAGGCATTGCGAAATGACAACGTTGTCATTTCGTTAATGACAACGTAAGACATTTTTGGAAGAGCAACAAGGATTTACGGGTGAGTGGTCGATATTGTCCGGTAAACGGTTGATTTATCAGTCAGGCAGGTAGTGTATGCTAGAACGCAAAAAGCAAGCGATAGAGAACCGAGTGGAGAAGCAGTGGCAACGATGGACAAGAAAAATGTCTCGATGAACGATGTGGCGATTGCCGCGGGCGTTTCTCTCAAGACGGTGTCGCGCGTGATCAATGAGCCCGAAAGCGTGCGAGAGTCGACACGCGATAAAGTCCATTCCGCAATGGAGGCGCTCGGGTTTCGAACCAACTTTGCCGCGCGTTCGCTCAAGTTAGGCCGTTACGGGTGCATCGGCGTGGTGATGTTCCACTTGTCGGGCGGCGCCGTGGACATGATTGACGGTATCGCCGATGCCGCCGAAGAGCGAGGCTTTGCGCTCACGATGATCAAAAAGCGGGCTGGGGAAAAGATGACCCTTGCCGAAGCGGCGCGTAGGATGTCGCAGCTGCCTGTTGATGGCATGATCTTCAACCTGCGTCAGATGGTCGATGACTTTGATACCTTTGAGGCGCCGAAGGACCTCAAGACGGTGATTATCACGCCGATGGAGCATCCTACCTGCTCTACCGTTAGTGACGATCAAGAGGGTGGTGCGCGCATGGCGTGCGAGTACTTCTTAAATCGCGGGCACAAGAACGTATACTTCGTCTCTGGTAAGAAAGAGTCGCTGTCGAGCCAGTGTCGTATGAAAGGTTGGCGTGCGGCACTCGAGGCGCGTGGCATTGAGCCGCCCGAGCCTCTGCAAGGCGATTGGAATGCGGATAGTGGCTATGCTGCGGGCCTTGTGCTTGCCGATAAACCCGATTGCACGGCGGTCCTCGCGGCTAACGACTGCATGGCAAACGGCGTGATGATGGCTCTACGTGACAAAGGGCTCAGTGTGCCCAATGATGTGTCCGTGATCGGCTTCGACGATGAGCTCTATAAGACGATTCCCAACTCGATTCTGACGTCGGTGAAGTTTCGCCACCGCGAGCTGGGCGTCCGTGCGCTCAACGAGGTCGTCGCGGGTCTGGAAGCTCCGAGCTCCAGAAGCCGTACGCTCGTCTCGGGCGTGTTGGTCGAGCGTTCCAGCGTAAAGGACTTGCGGGCGTAGACGTGCTCGGCCTATTCCGTTTGTCTCGATCTGTAACAACTAGACGGTCAAAAGTGGTCTACATGTTACAGATTGAGATTTTCGGCTTGGCCTGTGCGTTCATCTCGATCTGTAACAGCTAGGACCGAAAAACTCGGCTAGATGTTACAGATTGAGATGAACAGGAGGACGGGTGCGGTCTAAACAAAATGGCCCGCGCATCACACATCGATGCACAGGCCATTTATTGTCTGCAAGCGGCAGGTGGTGTCAGCGTCTTATGCCTCGAGGTTTTCCTCGATCCAGGCGACGGCACCCTTGGGATCCTTAGTGAGGTCGATGTACTGTTTGCCCTTGGGCGACAGCAGCGTGATGCCCAGGCGGTCGGTGTCGGCCTTCATCTCGTTGTAATAGGTGCGAACCTGCGGAGCCAGGACGATGACGTTGTACTGGTCCATGATGGCGTAGTGGCTGCCGTAGGCACCGGCGTTGGCGGTAATGTCGATGCCCAGCTCGTCGGCGCCTTCCTTAAGCGCGTTGGCGAGCAGTGCAGAGGTGCCGGCGCCAGCGCACAGAACCAGAACCCTCAGATCCTTGCCCTTAAGGGCGGACGGAGCTGCGGAGGCCTCGGTGGCAGGAGCGGTCTCGACAACAGGAGCCTCAACGGCGGGGGCGGCAGCGGTCTTGACAGCCTTGGTCTCCTCGGCCTCTTCTTCGGCCAGGGTCTCGGCCTCCTGCTTGCACAGGACGTTGTCGTAGGCCTTGCAGAACGGGTAGTAGATCAAGAAGTCAACGACCAGCAGGACGACAACCAGGACCAGAGAGATCGGCTGGAAGTTGGTGTCGATGAAGGTGCCGATCGGTCCGGGGAGTGCCCACGGCATGGCATAGATAAAGCCGTTCATGCCCAAAAAGTCGATGAAGAACTTACCAATGAGGACGTTGGCCACGGGGGCAAACAGGAACGGGATCAGGAAGTACGGGTTGAGGATGATGGGCGCGGCGAACAGCAGCG
>CAJJVE010000030.1:0-12908 GCA_905196265.1 uncultured Collinsella sp.
GGAACGCGGCGAAGACAAAGGCGCCAAAGACGCCCATCCTGTTGTACAGGACATCGATTACGCCAGCGAGGACGTCGCCGATCAGGTTGCCGAGCGGGCCGAACACGGTGAACAGGGCGACGTTAGCGAGAATCAGGGTAACGGTCGGGACAAAGACGAACGAAACGACCTCGGGGATGTACTTCTGGGCAATCTTTTCGACCTTGGCCATAAACCAGGCAGTCAGGATTGCAGGGAATACGCCGCCCTGGAAAGCAACCATGGGAATGGATAGCGGACCGAAGTTCCAGTACTCAGCACCCGTCGGGTCCATAACGAACGTGTTGCGGTTCATAAGGCTCGGGTGAACCATGACGATACCGACGAGGATGCCCAGGATCGGGTTACCGCCAAAACGCTTGACCGCGCTGTACATAACCAGGACAGGCAGGTAGTCGAACGTGGTGGCGATAATGGCAAAGAAGCTTGCGAGGTTCTTGAGGAACTCGCTGTGATCGGCGAGGCTGCCTTCCATGCCAAAGAGGCCGTTGGCAACGATCAGCGACTTAAGGCCGATGATGATTGCAGCGCCGACGAAGGCGGGAATGATGGGGATAAAGATGTCCGAGAATACCTTGAGGACCGAGAAGAACTTGCCCTTCTTGTCCGCCTCAGCGCCCTTGACCTCGGAAGCACTGATCTCCTTAACGCCCGTCAGAGCCATAAACTCATCGTAAACCTTGTTGACGGTACCGGTACCGAAGATGATCATGAGCTGGCCGCTGTTGTACAGCACGCCCTTGACGCCATCGATGTTCTCGAGCTCGGCCTTGTTGTATTTGCTCGTATCCTTGAGCACCAGACGCAGACGGGTCACGCAATGCGTGGCGCCCTCGATGTTCTCCAGTCCGCCGACGTTGTCGACGACTTGCTGGGACACTGCCTTGTAGTCCATGTTCCTCTCCATTCCTTTTCTAAATCATAAAACGGTTCGTTGCCGCTACAGAGACGCGATCGTTGCGTTTGCGCACTTGAGCGCACCGTCGGTGACGGTAAGCGCCACACCCTGGCCCTGCCTGTTGCAGAAGCGAGCGTTGAGCGCAACATCATCGACAAAGATGGTCGCGATGTCGTCGTCGACGACCAGACGCACATGGTGAGTGCCCTCGCCCTTAAAGAACAACGGACGCTCGAGGCCCATGTTGTTGACCTGGAACCACGGGTACTGGGGAGCCGGCGTGAACTCGAGCTTGCCCTCGCGCAGGTTGGCGCGGAACTCATAGGCAAGACCGGTCTCGGCGTCCTCGGCGAACTTGACCGAGAAGCCGGCAGCGTTACCGCCGAGCTCAATGTCGGCATCGAGCAAGTAGGTGGAGCCGGCATCCGCGGCGAGCACCTGCTCGACCTTGCCCGACTCGCAGGAAAGCTCAAAGGTCTCGACTGCCTTAGCCTCGCCAAAGGCGCCAAGCATGCTGTCGGGGAGCTTGGTGCCGAGCGTTCCGTCGGCACGCTGAACGATCTCGAGGGGCATAAAGGTGCCACCCCATAGGTAAGAGCTGGGGTCGCCGCCCTCGTCACGCGTAGGAACCCAACCAAAGAGAACGCGACGCTCGCCATCGAATGCGGTGCGAGCGGCGTAGTACGCGCGGCCGTCGAAGGAGTCGTCAGCGGGGGTAATCCAAGGACCGTTGATGGACTTGGACATGCGGTAACGGGTCTTGTTGCCGTCGCTGTACTCGGAAAAGACGAGGTACCACCAGTCGCCCATCTTAAAGAGATCAGGCATCTCAAACATGGTGTACAGGCCCGGGTTCCACCAGTCGCCCTGGAACTCCCAGTTGGTCAGATCCTTGGAGGTGAACTTGACCAGGCGGCCGGTCATCAGACGCTTGTCCTCGCCCACACGCGTGCCGAGGATGAGCATGTACTCTTCGTTCTCCTCATCCCAAAGCACAAAGGGATCGCGCCAGTTGCGGTCATCGTAACCCTCCTGGGGCGGAAGCAGCGTCTCGGCGATGTTCTTCTCCCACTTGACGGCGTCGTCGCTCGTTGCGTGAAGAAGAACCTGCTTCATCAAACGTGCGCGGACCTTATCGCGATTGCAACCAGTGTAGAGCGCATGGTACTTGTCGCCCACCTTAAACACCGTGCCGGCATAAATGTACTGGTCGACTTCCTCGTCGCCGCCGCGCTCAAGACTCTCGCCAAAGTCCTTGTAGTTGACGAAATCCTTGGTCGTAGCAAGTGCCCAGCCAAACGGCTCTCCGAAAGGTTCGGGGTTACGCGTGTCACGCTGATGATAGAGATAGAACGTGCCGTCCTCGCCGTACGGCATGATGTCGCCTACCCAAATTCCCTCAGGCTGGTAATACACCTTGTGCATCCGAGACTTCCTTTCCACGACATACTAACTCGGTACAATGGCAAGATATGTCAATCGTTTTCATATGTCAAACGTTTTCACACCAATACGTCTTTTCGCAGTTCCAGTCGTCGGCAAACGGTTGACATATGCCGGTGAACGGTCATCAGAGGCGTTTGAGGAATTCTTTTGGCACGGGGCGAATTACGCGGTTTTGCCCTCGATAAGCTCAACGGGAAGCTTGATATTCGACTCGGGCTTTTCACCGTTAATAAGAGCAATGATGGATTGCGCCGCGAGCTCTCCGATGCGATCGATATCTTGACGTACGGTTGTTAAGTCAGGCATAAACGTCATAGTGCGGCGGGCACCATCCGCGCCCACGACCTTAATGTCGTCTGGAGCGCTCAAGCCGCGCTGCTTCATCACGTTGAGACAGATGGCCGCCATCGTATCGTCTCCCGCAAAGATGCCGTCAATATCGGGGTTCTCATCGAGGATCTTCGCAACGACCGCGCCCTTTTCGTCGTCGGGCTTAACGAACTCAACCTCACGGACAAGCGCGGACAAACCGGCCTGCTCAACAACATCGAGGTAGGCATCGGTACGCTTATTGGCAGGCATGCGCATGCGGCTATTGCTGCGCAGGCACAGGATACGCCTGCAGCCGTCATCAATCAGACGGCGCGTGGCGAGCTCGCCGATGCCATAGCTGTCACTTGCAATCTGGACAGAGCCCTCGCCAAGATCGCAGTCGATGCCAACCAGGCTCAAGCCCATCTCGGCATATGCCTCGGCACCGATATTGAGGGAGTTGACGATGACGCCGTCGACCATATTGCGGCGGAGCATGTCGATATAGGAACGCTCAAGATCAGGTCGATTGGCGCTGTTGCACAGCAACATCTTAAAGCCGTTTTCCGCCAACGTGCGCTCGACCGCCTGCACAACCTGAGCATGGAACGGACTGCTCACAAAGGGAACGATCATGCCGATAAGGTTCAGACGGCCGTTGAGCATGGCACGGGCGATATCGTTGGGCGTATAGTTGATGCGCTCCATCGCGGCGTGGACCTTATCGCGGGTCTCTTGGCTAATATAACCGCGGTTATTAAGCACGCGAGATACCGTAGTAGGCGAAACCCCCGCCACCGCTGCAACTTCCTTGATGCCAGGCTTAGCAGAATCCTTAGAACGAGTGCCCTCGCGAGCCATAGCACCCTCCCCTATCAACATGTCATACGTTTACATACGAACAAAGCATACCCCAACAACAGCGGGAAGACGGTAACAGCACAAGTAAGTAAACGACTCATCCAAATAATTAGGAGAGTTCTGCCTAAAGGGCGACTCCGAAGAACCCCGCTTGGCCGTTTTTGGGTTATTTTCCAAAACATCCCGCAGGACGCAAAGAGGCCCCGCCGCGCAACGCGCGCAGCGGAGCCTCTTTGCATGTCCGAGGACGTTTTGGAAAATAACCCAAAACCGGCCCCAGTAATCCTACAGGAGTTAAATCCCTTTAGAACTTGTTGTGGAAGGTACGCGCAATGACCTCGTCCTGCTGCTCCTTGGTGAGCGTGTGGAAGTTCACGGCATAGCCGGAAACGCGGATGGTCAGCTGCGGGTACTTCTCGGGGTGAGCCTGAGCGTCGAGCAGCGTCTCACGGTTGAAGACGTTGATGTTCAGGTGGTGGCCACCCTTCTCGGCGTAAGCGTCGAGCATGTGGACCAGGTTATCGGCCTGAGTCTCAGAAACTTCAGAAACCTTCATAATGTGTCTCCTTCGATCGATAGGCGCCGGCCGAAACCGGCGCACTAATCAGTAATCGTTATTGTTAGTATAGCACTAACAATAGTTACTCGCCCAGCTGATCAAGGTCGATATCGCCAAAGAACACCTGGTCCTCCTTGCCGAGCGCACTCGGGATGATAGAGAAGGTGTTGGAGATGCCGTCCTGAGCATCGCGGAACGGGAGCTTGGAAACCGAAGACAGCGAAGCGATGGCGCCGTGGCTATCGCGCTTGTGCATGGGGTTAGCACCCGGGGCGAACGGCTGGCCAGCCTTGCGGCCGTCGGGCGTGGAGCCGGTCTTCTTACCGTACACGACGTTGGAGGTAATGGTCAGAACCGAGGTCGTGGGCACGGAGTTGCGGTAGGTGTCGTTCATGCGGATGTACTCCATGAACTGGTGCACAACGTCGTGAGCGATCTGGTCGACGCGGTCGTCGTCGTTACCGTACTTGGGGAACTCGCCCTCGGTCTCAAAGTCGACGATGATGCCGTTCTCGTCACGGACGGGGTGGACCTTGGCGTACTTGATAGCGGACAGGGAGTCAGCCACGACGGAAAGGCCAGCGATGCCCGTAGCGAACCAGCGGTGCACGTGCTTGTCGTGCAGAGCCATCTGGATGCGCTCGTAGCAATACTTGTCGTGCATGTAGTGAATGATGTTCAGCGAGTTGACGTACACGCCAGCAAGCCACTTCATCATGTCGTTGTACTTGGCCACAACGTCGTCGTAATCGAGCGTATCGCCCTCGACGGCGCGATACTTGGGGCCGACCTGCTTCTTGGAGACCTCGTCAACACCGCCGTTGAGTGCGTACAGCAGGCACTTGGCCAGGTTGGCGCGAGCGCCGAAGAACTGCATCTCCTTGCCGATGCGCATGGAGGACACGCAGCAGGCAATGCCGTAGTCGTCGCCGTGATAGACGCGCATGAGGTCGTCGTTCTCGTACTGGATCGAGGAGCTGGCGACGGAAGTCT
The DNA here is from genome assembly GCA_905196265.1 of uncultured Collinsella sp. GTDB lineage: Bacteria > Actinomycetota > Coriobacteriia > Coriobacteriales > Coriobacteriaceae > Collinsella. The sequence goes on from CAJJVE010000030.1 coordinate 5,109, forward strand.
TGGCGCAGAACTTCTTGAAGTTCTCGGGCAGACGGGTCGACCACAGAACGGTCATGTTGGGCTCGGGGCTGGTGCCCATGTTCTCGAGCGTGTGCAGGTAGCGGTAGCTCATCTTGGTAACGAGCGTACGGCCGTCAACACCCATGCCGCCGATGGACTCGGTGACCCACTGCGGGTCGCCGGTAAACAGGGCCTGGTACTCGGGGGTACGGGCAAACTTGACCATGCGGAGCTTCATGATGAAGTGATCCACGAACTCCTGGATCTGCTCCTCGGTGAAGGTACCGTTGGCAAGGTCGCGCTCAGCATAGATGTCGATGAACGTAGAGGTACGGCCGATGGACATGGCGGCGCCGTTCTGCTCCTTGACGGCAGCAAGGTAGGCGAAGTACATCCACTGGATGGCCTCCTGCGTGTTGGTAGCAGGGTTGGAAATATCGAAACCATAGGTCTCGGCCATCATCTTGAGCTCGCCGAGGGCGCGGATCTGCTCCTGCAGCTCCTCGCGATCGCGGATGTTGTCGGCGGTCATGACCGTCGGAGTGGAAGCCTTCTGGGCCTCCTTGTCCTTGATCAGGTAGTCGACGCCGTACAGGGCAACACGACGGTAGTCGCCGATGATGCGGCCGCGGCCATAGCCATCGGGCAGACCGGTGATGATGTGAGCCGAGCGGCAAGCACGCATCTCGGGGGTGTAGACATCGAAGACGCCAGCGTTGTGGGTCTTGCGCTCGAAGGTGTAGCGCTCGACAACGTTCTCGTCGACCTTGTAGCCGTGCTGGCTGGCAGCCTGGCAAGCGATGCGGATACCGCCGTTGACGTGCAGCGCGCGCTTGAGCGGCTTGTCGGTCTGGAGGCCAACAATGGTCTCCTTGTCGCGATGGGCATTATCGATGTAGCCAGCGGGGTGGCTCACGATACCCGTGACGGTCTTGGTGTCCATATCGAGGACACCACCCTGCTCGCGCTCCTTAAGCAGCAGGTCGAGAACCTCGCCCCACAGCTCCTTGGTACGCTCGGTCGGACCTACGAGGAACGACTCGTCGCCCTCGTAGGGGGTGTAGTTCTTCTGGATGAAGTCTCGGACGTCAACCTCACCCGTCCAAATGCCTTCCTTGAAGCCTTCCCATGCCTCCTGCATTGTGTAACCACGCTCCTAGTTACGTGTAATGCGGCGCTCTCTCACACCGCTGCTTATTGAATTCTTGAATGTTCGGCTTGCATTACCGGCTTCTTCCGTTCTTCGCCACACGTTGGTGCAGGAAAAACGTTTGTCCACCTTGGAACTACAACCCAAAACCCAAGATTTCACCCGTCTGAGAAGGATAACATAGCCACCCTCTCCATCTGGGCTGTTATATGTTTCTTTTTTTATATCATAAGGGCGTTTTTTACAAACCCGCAGGAAATGCGAGCGCGAACAACTACCGTTCACCGATTTGTTTGGTATTTTTCCTTGCCTTTGTACGACGTTCACTCTAGCTGTTATGCCAGCTTTAGCAGGGTAAAGTGCCTCTGAGTAGGCTTTAGGACATGCCTAACGATCTGCCCCTAACTTTGCTGGCACCGACGGTGTACGGAGGTCGCCTAAAGGTAGTTTTCTAGGCATGTCCCAAAATCTACCGCATAGGGTGCGCGTGCAAGGGTATCATCTTTCACCGAAAATAGTTTCTAGTGTTAGGGGTTTTCGGTGGAAGATACCGATTTCCGTGAACTTGGACGTCAGCTCCTTACCGAGTTCGGCAGCATGCATCAGCGCATTTCGCGTTTTGCGGACAAAGCCCTCGGCGGCGAGATGGCCGTCATGCGCGCCCTCATACTCGCCGGCGGTTCGCTCACGCCGAGCGAACTCGCTGATCGTGCCTGGGTCTCGAGCGCCCGTATCGCCAATATCTTACGCGCCCTCGAGGCCAAGGGCTGGGTCGAGCGCGAGCACTCAAAGACTGACCGTCGTCGCGTACACGTCATAGTGACCAACAAGGGATTCCAGGATCTAGAAATCAAACGTCGGGAATTCGAGAACCGCACTGCGGCTTTCCTCGAGCAGCTCGGCGAAACAGATACCCAAGAGATGGTGCGTCTTCTAAGGCGTGCCAACGAAATTATCGACCGCAATCAAGAAAGGAGAGATGCCGAGTGAGGATTCTCAAGCTCTTTAAAAAGCATATCCTGGCACTGTTCGCAGCTATCGTACTTATCGTAATCAGCTGCAACGCCGATCTGGCACTGCCTACCTATATGAGCGACATCGTCGACGTGGGCGTGCAGCAAGGCGGCATCGCCTCGCCCGTGCCTGACACCATTCGCGCCGAATCGCTCGATGACCTTGAGCTCTTTATAAGCACCAAAGACGCCAAAGCTGTGGAGGTCGTGTTTAGCAAGGCTGACAAAAATGGCATTCGAACGTATAAGGGTACCGAGGAAGAGCGTGCCGATGGAGGCAAGATTGCCGACATTATGAGCCTGCCCGAGACTGTCGTTCTTTCGCTCAACCAGGGCATTGACGCCAACTCTATGGGCGACATGATGGGTTCGTCCAGCGAGAAAGACAACAACGCTGCTCAGGCCATGCCCACCCCCGAGCAGATGGCTGCCATGACGCCCGAGCAGCTCGCCGAGATGCAGCAGAAGGCCGCAGCGGCGCAGAACATGCAAAAACAGATTGATGCCGACGGCGGCAAGATCACCATGAAGAGCCTGCGCCTGGGTGTCGAGGGCGGTCTGGTAGACCAAAGCAAGCTCGTCGAGGGCGCCAACGAAATGGCGGACAAAATGGGCTCCATGTCGGGCTCCATCGTCACCCAGCGCGCCGTGAGCTATGTACAGGACGAGTACAAGGCACAGGGCATCGATCCCGCCGACGTGCAGAACGCCTACCTGAGCCACATGGCGACCACGATGTTCGGCCTGTGTCTGGTGTCGCTCGTCGCCACCATCCTGACCGGTGCCGTGGCTTCGCGCACCGCCTGCTCCATCGCCCGCGACCTGCGCCGCGAGACCTTCAACAAGGTTATGCACTTCTCGCCGGCCGAGGTGGGCAAGTTTAGCCAGGCCTCGCTCATCACCCGCTGCACCAACGACATTCAGCAGATCCAGATGGCTGCAACCCTGTTTATCCGCATGTGCCTGATGGCCCCCGTCATGGGCATCGTCGCCGTCATGCGCGTCCTGGCCAACCACACCGGCCTGGAGTGGACCATCGCCGTGGCCATCATCGCGGTCTCGGCCGTCGTCGGCGTGCTCATGGGCCTCACCATGCCCAAGTTCAAAAAGATGCAGAGCTTTGTGGACCGTGTGAACCTTACCGCCCGCGAGCTGCTCGACGGCCTTATGCCCATCCGCTCGTTCAACCGCGAGGAGCATGAGCTCGAGCGTTTTGACAAGGCTTCGCTCGACCTGATGACCACGCAGCTCTACACCAACCGCGCCATGAGCTTTATGATGCCGCTCATGATGCTCGTCATGAACTGCATCACCGTGCTTATCGTCTGGTTTGGCGCGCAGGGCGTGTCCGACGGCGTGATGCAGGTCGGCAACATGATGGCGTTTATCTCCTACACCATGCAGATCGTCATGGCGTTTATGATCCTCACCATGGTTTCGGTTATCCTGCCCCGCGCCGAGGTCGCAGCCGAGCGCGTGGAAGAGGTCATCACTTGCCCCACCAGCATCAACGACCCTGTCTCGCCCAAACTGCCCGTGGCCAGCGCGCCGCGCGGTGAGCTCACCTTCCGCGACGTGAGCTTCCAGTATCCCGATGCCCGCGCCGATGTCATCAGCGGCGTGAACTTCACCACGCATGCCGGCCAGATGCTCGGCATCATTGGCTCCACGGGCTCGGGCAAGTCCACGCTCGTGCAGTTGATTCCGCGCCTGTATGACGTCACGGGCGGCAGCATTTCGCTTGACGGCATCGACGTGCGCGATATGACCCTTTCCGAGCTGCGCCGCCGCATTGGTTACATCCCGCAGCAGGGGCGTCTGTTCTCGGGCACTGTCGAGAGCAACCTCAAGTTTGCCGGCGACATGGTAAGCGATGACGACATGCGCCAGGCCGCGCGCATCGCCCAGGCCGAGGACTTTATCGCCGAACGCGAGGGCGGCTACGACTCCCCCATCAGCCAGGGCGGCTCCAATGTTTCGGGCGGTCAGCGCCAGCGCCTGGCCATCGCCCGCGCGTTGGCCAAAAAGCCCGAGGTCGTTGTGTTCGATGACTCGTTTAGCGCCCTCGACTACAAGACCGACGCTCGCCTGCGCGAAGAGCTTGCCAAAAACGTTACCGACGCCGCGCTCGTGGTCGTGGCCCAGCGCATCGCGACCATCATGCACGCCGACCAGATCATCGTGCTCGACGACGGCCACGTAGTGGGCACCGGTACGCACGAGGAGCTGCTGCGCAGCTGCCCGGCGTACCTGGAGATCGCACAGTCGCAGCTTTCCGCCGAGGAGCTGGGGCTTACCCAAGAAGAAATTGCAGCCGTCACGGAAGGAGGCGAGCGCTAATGGCAGACGAGACCAAGACTCAGATTCCCAAGCCCACCCGCCAGCGTGGTCCCATGGGCCGCATGGGCGGCATGCGTCGCGGCGAAAAGGTCAAGGACTTTAAGGGCACCATGAGGCAGCTGCTCGGCTATATCGGCCAGCACAAGATTGCCGTGTTTGCCGCCGTCGCCTTTGCCGTGTGCTCGGTCATCTTTAACATCGTGGGACCCAAGGTGCTCGGCCAGGTTACCACCAAACTGTTCGAAGGCCTGGTCGCCAAGGTCAACGGCACCGGCGACGTTGACTTTGACTGGATCGCCAAGACGCTCGGCTTTTTGCTCTGTCTGTATCTGGCGAGCTCTGTCTGCAGCCTAATCCAAGGCTGGCTCATGACCGGTGTCACGCAAAAGATCTGCTATCGCATGCGCAAGGAGATCGCCGCCAAGATCGCTGTCGTTCCAATGAGTTACTTCAACGGCCACAGCAAGGGCGACGTGCTCAGCCGCATCACCAACGATGTCGACACGCTGGGCCAGTCGCTCAACCAGAGCGTAACGCAGCTCATCACGTCGGTGACGCAGATTATCGGCGTGCTCGTCATGATGCTGTCGATCAGCCTGCCGCTCACCGGCGTCACCGTGCTCACGCTGCCAGCAGCCGCGATTATCTTAATGGTGATGATTCACTTCTCGCAGCCGTACTTCCGCGAGCAGCAGCAGGTCCTGGGCACCGTCAACGGCATTATCGAGGAGGATTTTGCCGGCCAGAACGTCATTCAGGTGTTCGACCGCGCCGAGGCCTCAATCGAGGAGTTCGACCGTCAAAACGACCGACTCTTTATTAGTGGCTGGCGCTCGCAGTTCCTATCGGGCCTGATGATGCCGCTTATGAGCCTGGTGGGCAACATGGGCTACGTGGGAGTCGTCGTGGTGGGTGCGCAGCTCGCGCTGACCGGCAATGCCACGCCCGGCGACATCCAGAGCTTTATCCAGTACGTGCGCAACTTTACGCAGCCGGTGCAGCAGCTGGGCAACGTGAGCAACACGATGCAGTCGATGGCAGCTGCCACCGAGCGTGTGTTTGAGTTCCTGGCCGCGCCCGAGGAGGAGCAGAAGGCCGACGCACAGATTCCCGAAAAGCGCCCCGGCCACGTTGAGTTTGACCATGTCAAGTTTGGCTACACGCCCGACAAGACCATCATCCACGACTTTAGCTGCGAGGCGCAGCCCGGTCAGACCATCGCCATCGTCGGGCCCACCGGCGCCGGCAAGACCACGCTCATCAAGCTGCTGCAGCGCTTCTACGATGTGGACGGCGGTTCGCTGCGCGTCGAGGGTGTCGACGTGCGCGACTGGGACCGCGCGGCACTGCGCGGCGAGTTTGCCATGGTGCTGCAGGATACTTGGCTGTTTAACGGCACCATCCGCGAGAACATCCGCTACGGACGCCCCGATGCGAGCGATGCCGAGGTCGAGGCCGCCGCTCGTGCTGCACGCTGCGATCACTTTATCCATACGCTCGCCGGCGGCTACGACTTTATGATCAACGAGGAAGGCACTAACCTGTCGCAGGGTCAGCGCCAGCTCGTGACCATCGCCCGCGCCATTTTGGCCGACCGTCCAGCGCTGATTTTGGACGAGGCAACCTCCAACGTCGACACCCGCACCGAGGAGCTCATCCAGCGTGCCATGGATGCACTGATGCAGGGCCGCACGAGCTTTGTCATCGCGCACCGCCTGTCCACGATCCGCAACGCCGACGTAATCCTGGTAATCCGCGACGGCGACATCGTCGAGAAGGGCACGCACGACGAGCTGCTCGCCCAGGGCGGCTTCTACGCCGATCTGTACAATTCGCAGTTCGACGAAGCGGCGTAAATTCTGCCGCAGGGAACGAATAACGCCCGAGAACGGGGGCGCAGGACACCCTGCGCCCCCGTTTTTGCTCTGCGACCCTCAAACCGCCTCCCCTGGGACCTGATTGACAGCCCCTTCCAGGCCACATGGCATCATTCCATTCCAGGGCCAGCTGACGTTTACCCAGATAAAACCTGCCAAAATAAACCTGTCCCTTTTTGGTAGGTTTCGGGGTGACAAGGGCTTGCACTTTAGCGTGCGACAGCGGATAATGCCGAACACTCGACAATACGCTTATTGCTCTTTCTATAGATTGAGGAGGCCCTTATGGCCATGGAATTCAAACGCAGGCTGCCGATCCCCATGGAGATCCGCGAGGAAATGCCGCTTTCCGCCGAGCTTACCGCCAAAAAGCAAGTATTTGACGCCGAGGTCGCCAAAGTCTTTACCGGCGAGGACGCACGCAAGGTGCTCATCATCGGCCCGTGCTCTGCCGACCGCGAGGATTCGGTGCTTGAGTACATGAACCGACTGGCCAAGACCGCCGAGGAGGTCAAGGACAAGCTCATCATCATTCCGCGCGTCTACACCAATAAGCCGCGTACCAAGGGCACCGGTTACAAGGGTCTGCTGCACAACCCCAACCCCGAGGCTCCCGACGACCTGCTCGAGGGCGTCAAGGCCATCCGCCATATGCACCTGCGCGTTATTAAGGAAACGGGCTTCTTCAACGCCGACGAGATGCTCTATCCGTCCAACTACCAGTACCTCGTTGACCTGCTGAGCTATGTTGCCGTGGGCGCACGCTCGGTCGAGAACCAGGAGCATCGCCTGGTGTCGAGCGGCATTTCGGTGCCCGTCGGCATGAAGAATCCCACTGCCGGCTCTACCACCGTTATGCTCAACTCCATTTACGCCGCGCAGGCGCACCAGAGCTTCATCTTCCGCAACTGGGAGGTCGAGTGTGACGGCAACCCGCTCGCGCACGCCGTCATGCGTGGCTACATCGGTCTCGACGGTCGCACCTACCCCAACTATCACTACGAGCACCTCGAGCGCCTGGCCGAGCGCTATACCGAGCACGCCGGCTACGCCAACCCGGCGGCGGTCATCGACTGCAACCACGACAACTCGGGTAAGCGTCCGCTGGAGCAGTATCGCATTTGCAAGGAAGTGCTCGACAGCTGCCGCCGCAACGAGTCCATCTCCAAGCTGGTCAAGGGCTTTATGATCGAGTCCTACCTGGAGGACGGCAACCAGCCGGTCGACGGCGGCGTCTTTGGCAAGTCGATCACCGACCCGTGCCTGGGCTGGGAAAAGACCGACTACCTCATCCACGAGATCGCAGAACGTATCTAGAGTTACGGCGTTTTACCAAACGCCGTAACCAGCCGACGCTGCGCGGGACGCATTTGGACAATCTGACGTTCAACTTCAAGGGCGCGACCAGAAGGTCAGCGCC
>CAJJVE010000031.1:0-12717 GCA_905196265.1 uncultured Collinsella sp.
ACGTAACGTGACGCCCGCGACGCTCTCGCGCGGCTGTCCGACGCCGACACCTGCGCCGCCATCGGCAAGATGCAAAAGCGCACCGCAGCATCGGTCATGCGCGAGATCCGCGGTGACCGCGACGCACTCGGCGTAGCCTATGCCCGCAAGCCCATCCAAGGCACGGTGCTCGGCATCGACATCGAGACCACCGGTCGCGCGCCCGAGCGCGGCTACATCCTCAACGTGGGCTGGGAGATCATGGAGCTCACCAGCGACGCCGTGCCGCATGACGCCGAGGCGCACTACTGCGGCCTGCCCGACATCTATCGCGGCGAGGACGTGCCGCTGTCGAATATCCACCACATCACTTGGGACGACATCGACGGCAAAACGCCCTTCCGTGAGAACAAGGAGCTGCAAAAGCAGCTGCTCAAGCTCATGAAGAAGTATCCCTATATGGCGCACAACGCTGCCTTCGAGGACAGCTGGTTCAAGATTCATCTGGACGGTTACGCCGAGGCACGCCGCGCAGGCAAGATCATCGTCATCGACTCGCGCCAGATCTGCCGCAGCCTGGACGCCGACGTGCGCTCGCTCCCCCGCGAGTCCGCGCCCGCTGCGCTCGAGAACTGGGCGCGCCGACGTGGCACCCTCGCCGCAGACGCCAACGAGCAGCACCTGGGCCTCGACGACACCGACCTCATGCTCCGTACCGTCCAGGCCGAGTTCAACCTCAAGAACCTGTTTGCCAAGTAGAAACGTCTGCAACAAACACTGCTTGCTCACGAGCGGCCTCACAGCGGGAACCCCCGCAGCGAGGCCGCCCTACGTTCCACAAGCAGGCCCGCTCTTCACAAATTCTGAACCCTATTTTTTAACTACTTCGGCACTTTCCCGACACGTGATTCGTGTTCGGATGGCGATGCATCGATACCAAATGTGCAGCAATTGAGTATTTCTATGCTATAGCCGAGCTGCGAAAACATTTATTTAGGGCGTACCAACCCATAATTGCGTCAAGCTTTTGGACAGCATTTGGTTAGACCTCTAAAACGACTTTTCCACTCAGCGCCATCAACGCAGCATTAGCTGACACGATATATACCATGAGTATCGTATTGTCACATACCACGGCAAAAGCGGTCTACCAGGCCGCGCATTCGGTTTCTGCGAAAGACATCGAGTCCTGCAGCCCTGTCGCAATTTACGGATCGTGCCCCACCGGAACGCTCCTCGACGCGGCCACAGAATGGCTTGCCAAACATGATGTTGCCCGCGACGCAAACCATTCCCCCGAGGTAATGGTGTTTGATCGCAGGAACGCGCGCTACGCGATGGACTGCCGATGCCACGTTTCGTCAAAGCGATTCTCATGCTCGCGTTTTATAGAGCTAGAAGATGACATCTACATTGTTGGCGTTGAGCTTTGCGCACTTCAGGCCGCCACCTATCTCCCTTTTCGCGAACTAGTGGAGTACTACTTTGAACTGTGCGGCGCCTATTCCCTTGGAACCGGTTCTTCTACCTCTTATACCGAGCGTTTCGCGCTCACCTCAACCGAGAGGTTAAAACAGTTCTTTAATTCCATTACCAGATGCGATGGTTTAGCCCTTGCCCGAAAGGCTATTCAATGTGTACGCGATGGATGCCGCTCTCCCATGGAAACGGCCTTTGTCATGATGCTTACGCTGCCCAAAAGCGAAGGTGGACTTGGTATTAAGGGAATTGAGACCGATTACGAGGTACAGGTCACCGCTGCCGCAAAAAATCTCACGAGACGCAAAAAGTTCTTTATGGATGCATATCTGAAGAAATCTCGAACAGATATTGAATACAACGGTTTTTATCACGACGCGGAAGAAGACCGCGCCATCGACGAAGAACGCAAGAACGCACTTGCGTCCATGGGGTACGGAATCATCACCGTCAGCCGTTATTCCTTTATGCATGCCAGCTCTTTCGTTAGGGTCATGGAGGCAATCCAACGAAAAGAAGGTATACGCCCCTCGCGTCTGCCAAAAGACTTTCAAATCATGCAAGAGGATCTGAGACTGTTTGTGCTCAGAAGGTTTATTGAGGAGAAGAAACGAATCCAGGAGGAGCTTCGCCAGGATTCCGAAGAGCGTCAACGAATCGATCTCGAAAAAGCAATGCTCGAAAGCATCACATTGGACGATCCGACGATTAACGAGGCTCCGGCAATCGATGACATGCAAATCGTCGAACCAGGCAGCCCATCACTCAACCAAACAAGCAGCTTCACGCCCGAGGGCAGGGTCTTCGGGGCCGGAAACTAGGCCGACTAACAAGGTGGGTACCCTAGCGACGTGCAAAATTGCGAGTATTCAGCAGGGTCGGGTGTCCATCACCCTCGAGTGGATCCAAATGTGAAGCGAAATCACTCTTGCGTGAGAACGTTAGGCAACATTTGAGGAAGAACTCATCGGTTTAACACCCTAAGATAGCTCTTGAACTACATTATTTGGCCCGCGATAGATTAACAGACCCCCTATCGTTGCAGAATACTCCAATTTTTGCACGGCGCAGGGGCACCCACCCCGGCATCGCTAATCAAAACCGCTTAGTCCGGGATCTCGTCCGCTTTTCCTCATCATTTTGTACGACGAATTACCTGAACGTTATTGACATATGAACATGCGCTCATATAATCGGAAGCAAGTTATATGAGCGCATGTTCATATGAAAGGATGTTGCAATGAGCGACCACGCTGATGAAACAAAGACTGACATCGAGGCCACCGAACCCGTGATCCCCACCACCTGCTCGCCCGAGGACCTTCCCGACGAGGAGTTGCTGTACGACTTGGCCGACCTGTTCAAGGTCTTCAGCGACACCACGCGCATCAAGATTCTCTATGCCCTCATGGGCCGCGAGCTCTGCGTGGCCGACATCGCCGGGGCGACCGCAACCTCGCAGTCGGCAGTATCGCACCAGCTGCGCACGCTTAAGCAGTCGCACCTGGTCAAGTTCCGCCGCGACGGCCGCAACATCCTCTACTCGCTTGCCGACGATCATGTCTACACCATGCTCAACCAGGGCATGAGCCATATCTGCGAATAGCAACCAACCACGGTATCAACGCGACCGGCACCCAGGTCGCCAACACAGAGAAAGGAACCCACCATGAAAAAGCAGTTTAAGCTCGACGAGATCGACTGCGCCAACTGTGCGCGCGAGCTTCAGGACGAGCTGGCCAAACTCGAGGGCGTCAAATCCGTGTCCGTCAACTTTATGACCCAGAAATTGACGCTCGAGGCCGACGACGCCGAGTTCGAGGAGGTCCTCGACCGTGTCGTGGAGTTCACCGCCGACGCCGAGCCGGACTGCGAGATCATTCTCTAGCCTGCGCATACGCTGACCCGCAAGGCCGCGCTTGCCGCGGCCTTTGCTCGCGAAATTATATGAGCGAGTGTTCATACATTCAAATGGGAGGATACGAGTCATGGTCACCGCCGACCCCAAAAAGAAAAAGAAGAAGCGCAAGAAAAAAGAGTCACTCGAGCATAAGCGCAACCGCATCCTGGTAGCGCTGGGCATTTTTGCCGTGGTGTACGCCCTCGATGAGCTTGGCACCCTCGCCGCCGCATTCGGCACCCCGGGCGACATCTACGCCAGCTTTGTGCTGTTCCTCGTGCCGTTTTTGATTGCCGGCTACGACGTACTGCAAAAGGCATTCAGTAACATCCGCCGCGGCAAGGCCTTCGACGAGAGCTTCCTCATGGCCGTCGCGACCATCGGCGCGTTTGCCATGGTGCTCTTCCCCGATACCGACCCGCACATGGCCGAAGGCGCCGCTGTCATGCTGTTCTACCAGGTCGGCGAGCTGTTCCAGGCATACGCCGTGGGCAAGAGCCGCAAGTCGATCAGCGCCATGATGGACATCGCGCCCGACTACGCTAACGTTGAGCAAGCCGACGGCACACTCGAACAGGTCTTTCCCGATGACATCGCCGTCGGCACCGTGATCGTGGTCAAACCCGGCGAGCGCGTGCCTATCGACGGCATCATCGTCGAGGGCGAAACCCAGCTCGACACCGCCGCGCTCACGGGTGAGTCGGTCCCCCGCCCCGCCAAGTCCGGCGACGACATCATCAGTGGCTGCATCAACATGACGGGCCTCATCCACGTGCGCACCACCAAGCCTTTTGGCGAGTCCACCGTCGCACGCGTCCTGGAGCTCGTGGAAAATGCCAGCGAAAAGAAGGCACGCACCGAGAACTTCATCACGCGCTTTGCCCGCGTCTACCCCCGCCGTCACCGGCGCGGCCGTGGTGCTCGCCCTTGGCGGCGGCCTGGTCACCGGTGCCTGGTCCGACTGGATTCTGCGCGGCCTGACCTTCCTGGTCGTCAGCTGCCCGTGCGCGTTGGTGATCAGCGTGCCGCTCAGTTTCTTTGGCGGCATCGGCGGCGCGTCCAAGCTGGGCGTTCTCATCAAGGGTTCTAACTACCTCGAGACGCTCGCTGACGTGGACACCGTCGTCTTTGACAAGACGGGTACCCTCACCAACGGCACGTTCTCGGTCGTGGCGGTACACCCCGAGGCAGGCTATACCGAGCAGTCGTTGCTTGAGGTCGCAGCCCTTGCGGAGTCGTTCTCCGATCATCCCATCGCGCAGTCCGTGCGCGTCGCCTACCAGGGCGACGTCGACCCCAAGCGCGTGAGCGACTCCGCCAACGACGCGGGCCACGGCGTGACGGCGACCATCGACGGCAAGCATGTCGTCGTCGGCAACGCCAAGATACTCGCCGCGGCCGGAGTCGAAGCGCCCGATTGCAAGGTCGTCGGAACGATTCTGCATGTGCTCGTTGACGGCGTGTACGCCGGCCACATCGTGATTGCAGACACCGTTAAGGCCGATGCCGAGCAGACGATCCGCGACCTGCACGCCGCCGGCGTCAAGCGCGCCATTATGCTCACGGGCGACCGCGAGGAAGTGGCTGCTGCGGTGGCCAAGCAGCTCGGCCTCGACGAGTTCCATGCGCAACTGCTGCCGGGCGACAAGGTCGAGCGTGTTGAAGCGCTGCTCGCGGCCGAAAGCGGCAAGGGCAAGCTCGCCTTTGTCGGCGACGGCATCAACGATGCGCCCGTGCTGACGCGCGCCGATGTGGGCATTGCCATGGGCGCCATGGGGTCCGACGCCGCGATTGAGGCCGCCGACGTGGTGCTGATGGACGACAAGCCGTCCAACATTTCCCGCGCGATCCGCGTGGCGCGCAAGACTATGGCGATTGTTTGGCAGAACATCATCTTTGCGTTGGGCGTTAAGCTGCTGATCCTGGTGCTCGCGACACTTGGCATCGCCAACATGTGGCTTGCCGTCTTTGGCGACGTGGGCGTGGCGATCATCGCCATCCTGAACGCCATGCGCGCGATGGGTATCAAGAACATGTAGCGTTCGTGGGCTGTCCGGCCGCATCTTCCCGTCCCAACATCGCCCTCAGCTTCTCAAAGCTTTCCTCGCTCAGGCAGTGCTCCATGTGGCAGCCCTCTTGCGACGCGACATCCGCCGAAACACCGGCTTCCTCGAGCAACCGCACGAAAAAGCAGTGGCGCTCCCACATTTGGCGAGCGACCTCCAGACCACGTTCCGTCAGATGAACGTCGCGCTTGCCCATTTCGACATAGCCGCTGCTCTCCAGCGTCGCCATGGCTTTAGAGACGCTCGCCTTGGTCACGCCCAGGTATTCGGCGACGTCGATTGAGCGCACCGTGCCTTGGCGCTCCGAGAGCACATAAATAGATTCGAGATAATCTTCTCCAGATTCACGTAGGGCCATGGGCCGCCTTTCGCGATGATTGTTAGTTAGCCTTTGGATACTTTACTGCAAAAGTTGCCCATGTCTTACTACGTTGTTTAAAAAGTTAACCGTGTTTCACAAAATGCGCGGGGCAAGCAGGGCGACACCGTACGCAACGTACAAGGAGTGTCCCCAGCTGCCGGCACAAAAGGAACGTCCCCAAGTGCCGAGCCGCAGCTATAACAGTCCAAAGTGCTTCGCGGCGTTGTAAATTCCGTCGTCGTCCACGGCGGTCGTAATGTAGGTCGCTGCGACCTTCACGGTCTCCTGCGCGTTGCCCATGGCCACACTTGTGCCCACGGCTGAGAACATCGATAGGTCGTTCTCGCCGTCGCCAAAAGCAATCGCCTCGCTCGCATCGATGCCCAGGCGCTCCAGCGTCGCCGCTACGCCCAGGTCCTTGCCGCCGTTGGCCGGAATAATGTCGCAGAACAGGTCGCACCAGCGCGTAGTGAGCGAATGCGACACGGCGTCGGTCACGATATGCTCGTCAACCGGGTCCACAAAGGCGCAGAACTGGTAAACCGGCGCATCGAAGGCATGCTCGAACGGCTCCTCGTGGTAGACGATTCCCGCATTGCTGCCGGCCGTCACCACGCGCTCGGACAGGCGGTTCACAAACGAATTCTCGCCCTGCATGCACAGCGAGTCGTAGCGCCCCTGCGCCACCTGGTCCACAATCACCGCAACGTCGTCCGGGTCAATCGGACAGCTGCGGTAAACCCCCTCGGCATCAAAGCAGTGCTGGCCCGAAAGCGTAATGTACGCATCCCAGCCCAGGTCGAACAGCCAATCGGGCATCTGGTAGGTCGGACGGCCCGTGGCGATCACGCACGCAATCCCCTGCTCGTGAAAGCTGTCGAGCACCTGCTGCGCCGACGCCGGAATCCGGTGGGTCTTAAAGCTCAGCAGCGTGCCGTCGATATCGAAAAACGCGGCTTTGATCATCCTCGTCTACTCCTCGCCCTCGAGCTTTTCGCTCGCCTCGAGCCACGCCATCTCCAGCTCGTCCATGGCGGCGTGGGCCTCGTCGATCTTTGCCTGCTGCTCGCCCAGCGCCGTGTAGTTGGTGGGATCGACCTGAGCCATCGCGGCCTCGGCCTCCTCCACGCGGGCGCGCTGCGTTTCCATCTTGCGCTCGAGCGAGCTCACCTCGCGGCGGAGCTTCTGGCGCTCGGCGTTGGAAAGGCCATTGGGCTGCCCGCTCGCCTTGGGCTTTTCGGCCGCAACCGCTGCGGCGCCGGTGTCGAACGTGCCGGTCTTGGCGCTCGGCGCGCCCACGGGCTCGCCCTCGGCCGTGGCGTTGCACAGGCGCAGGTACTGGTCGACGCCGCCGGGCATATGCGTCAGGTGGCCGTCGAGCAGCGCCCACTGCTGGTCGGTCACGCGCTCCATCAAAAAGCGGTCGTGTGTCACCAGAATCAGCGTGCCGGGCCAGCCGTCGAGCAGGTCCTCGACAATCGCGAGCATGTCGGTATCCAGATCGTTGCCGGGCTCGTCCAGGATGAGCACGTTGGGCTCGTCCAGGATCGTCAGCAGCAGCGACAGGCGACGGCGCTGGCCGCCCGAAAGATCGCCGATGCGGCTCCAGAGCTGCTGCGTCGTAAAGCCCAGGCGCTCGCAAAGCTTCTCGGGCGAAGTCTCCTTGCCGTCAATGGCGTAGTACTTCTTATAGCTGCTCAGCACCTCGCGGATCGTGTCGCCCATGTAGGGCTCGAGCTCTTCGAGCTGCTGCGACAGCACGCCAAAGCGCACTGTCTGGCCGATCTTCACGCGGCCGCGCAGGGGCGCGATCTTGCCCTGGATCACGTCGAGCAGCGTGGACTTGCCGGCACCGTTCTCGCCCAAAAGGCCATAGCGGTCGCCCGCGCCAATGAGCCAGGTCACGTCGGAGAGCACCTGCTTGAGCGCGCCGTCGGTATCCGCATAGCCGGCATCAACGTCGACCACGTCGATAACCTGCTTGCCCAGGCGGCTCACGGCCAGGCGCTTGAGCTCCAGCTCGTCACGCACGGGCGGTACGTCGGCGATCAGCTCGCGAGCAGCCTCCACGCGAAACTTGGGCTTGGTGGAGCGCGCCTGGGCGCCACGGCTCAGCCACGCGAGCTCCTTGCGCGCCATGTTGCGACGGCGCTCCTCGGTAACGGCGGCCATGCGGTCGCGCTCCACGCGCTGCAGGACATATGCGGAGTAACCGCCCTCGAAGGGATCGACCTGGCCGTCGTGGACCTCCCACATGCTGGTGCAGACCTCGTCCAAGAACCAGCGATCGTGTGTGACCACGAGCATGGCACCCTGGCCGCGCTGCCAGCGAGCCTTTAAGTGGCGCGCGAGCCAGTTGATGGTGCGCATGTCCAGGTGGTTGGTGGGCTCATCGAGCATGAGCACGTCGTAGTCGCCGATCAGCAGGCGCGCGAGGTCCACGCGGCGGCGCTGACCGCCCGAAAGCTCGCCCACCGTACCCTCCCAAGGCACATCGCTAATGAGGCCGGCGAGGATCTGGCGCGTGCGGGGGCTCGACGCCCACTCGTACTCGGGCGTGTCGCCCACAACGGCATGATGCACGGTGTCGGTATCGACTAGGTTGTCCTTTTGGCCGAGCAGACCGATCGTGGTGCCTCGGCGGTGCGTCACGCGGCCGTCGTCGGGCTCCAGCGTGCCGGCGAGCACGCTCAGCAGCGTCGACTTGCCGTCGCCGTTTTTACCGACAATACCAATGCGGTCGCCCTCGCCCACGCTGAGCGTTACGCTATCGAAAATATGCTTGGTGGGAAACTCTAGGCTGACGGAATCGCATCCCAAAAGAATCGCCATATGCCCTGCTCCTTCGTAGAAATTCAACGTTGTCCATGATAGCAGCGAGCCCCACCCCAAACCACCACGAAGGTGCCTGTCCCCTTTGTGGTGGTCGGTCTGGCAGCGACACAAAAAGGCGGGCCATCTCCCGCAAGAGATAACCCGCCCCTCCAATCAGTCCCGTGGCGACCGGGGCCGCCGCGGGCCTCAAGCATGTCCCGGACTAGGAGAACATGCCGGTGAGGTAATCATTCAGCCGCTTATCCTTGGGCCGTTGGAAAATCTCGTCAGTCTCGTCGTACTCGACCATATCGCCCATGTAGAAAAACGCCGTGCGGTTGGACACACGCGACGCCTGCTCCATATTGTGTGTCACGATGACGATGGCGCGCTCGGCCACAATCGACGACATAAGGTCCTCGATCGCCAGCGTCGAGATGGGGTCGAGCGCCGAGCAGGGCTCGTCAAACAGGATCACGTCGGGGTTGAGCGCCAGCGTGCGCGCAATGCACAGACGCTGCTGCTGGCCGCCCGAAAGCGCGTAGGCGCTCTTGTCGAGCTTGTCCTTGACCTCGTCCCAAAGCGCCGCGCCGCGCAGGCTTTCCTCGACCATGCGGTCGAGCTCGTCGCGGTCGGTGATGCCGTGGCGCTTAGGCGCAAACGTGATGTTGTCGCGAATGGACTTGCGGAACGGGTTGGGCTGTTGGAACACCATGCCAATGGAGCGACGCAGCTCGTAGGTGTTCTCGGTCTTGGTATTCACGTTGCGCCCACGGTAATTGATCTCGCCCTCCACGCGGCAGCCGCGAATCTCGCGATTCATGAGGTTGAGGCTACGCAAGAAGGTCGACTTGCCGCAGCCCGAAGGCCCGATGAGCGCCGTGATCTCGCCCTTGTGAAAGTCGAGCGACGTATCGTGCAGCGCATGGTGGTCGCCATAGTACACGTTGACGTCCTTGGTGGAGAGCACGACCTCGTCGCTCACGGCCTTGCCGCTCACGCGAACGCGTTTTTCGCTCTCCCCCACACTCGACAGAAAGTCCTGGGTCTCGGACGATGTCGCTTCGGTTGCGGGCGTTGCATTCATCTCGCTCATTCGGCCGTCATCTTCCTTGCCAGTTGCTTGCCCACGATACGGGCGACTACGTTAAACAGCAGCACGCAGATCATCAGCAGTGCAGCGGTGCCCCAAACGATCTGCTGGGCCTCGGGGCTGCCCTCGCCGTAAATCTTGTAGATGTGCACGGCGAGCGACTCACCGGGGCGGAACACGTTCCAAGCGCAGGTGGGGCTCGACAGGTTAAAGCTCAAGAAGTTCAAACGCACCGGCGAGCTCATGCCCGAGGTAAAGAGCAGTGCCGCGGCCTCGCCAAACACGCGGCCGGCCGAAAGCACGATGCCGGTCACGATAGCGGGCATGGCCTCGGGGATCAGGATGTGCAGCGTGGCCTCCCAACGGGTGAGGCCCATAGCCAGGCACGCATCGCGCTGGGCCTGCGGCACGTCCTCGAGCGCCTGCTGGATCACGCGCACCAGGATGGGGATGTTGAACATGGTAAGCGCGACGGCGCCGGAGATGATGGAGTACTTCCAGCCCAGCTGCACCGAGAACACCAGGAAACCGAACATGCCGACAACGATGGAAGGCAGCGAGGACAGCGTCTCGATGGCGGTGGAAGCGATGTCGCGAATGAGGCCGTCCGGCGCGTACTCAACCAAAAAGACCGCGCCGCCCAGGCTGATGGGCACCGAGATGATCAGAGTGATCAGCAGCAGATAGAACGAGTCGAACAGCTGGTAGAGTACGCCGCCCTGAGTTCCGTTGGCGCGCGACGGCTGCGTGAGAAAACCCGGCTGGAACAGCGTCGAGATGCCCTCGAACAGGATATAGGCCACCATGGAGACGACGATGAGCATGACGATGGCGATGATTGCCGTCAGCACGCCCGTGGCGATACGATCCTGCTTTTGGACGCGCCCGAGTCTCGCCTCGTCGATATGGATGCGCGTGCTAGCCACGAGCCTTCGCCCCCTTGCGGCCGATAATGTGGATGATCAGGATGAAGATGAGGCTCATACTCATCAGCAGCAGACCGAGCGCCCACAGAACATCGTCCTGGGCCGAACCCTCGGCATAGACCGCCATGGACGTGGTGAGCGTGGTGGTGATGGTCGAGGCCGGCGACAGCAGCGACGTCGGCATGGCCTCAATACCGCCGATGACCATGCGCACGGCGAGCGTCTCGCCAAAGGCGCGCGTCATGCCAAGGATGACCGCAGTCATGAGCGACGGCATGGCGGACTTGAGCACCACGTGCCAGATGGTCTGCCAGCGGGTGTAGCCCAGCGCGAGCGAGCCCTGACGGTAGCCGTCGGGCACGGCGCGCAGGCCATCGACCGAAAGGGTGGTCATGGTCGGCAGGATCATGACGGCCAGCACGATGGCGCCGGGTAAGATGCCCAGACCCGTGCTCACATGGAAAACACTCTTCATAAGGCCGACAACCACGTGAAAGCCGATCAAGCCAAAGACGACCGAGGGAATGCCGGTCAAAAGCTCAATAAGCGGCTGAAAGATCTTGGAACCAAACTTAGGCTGGATCTCGACCGCAAAGATGGCAGAGCCGATGGCGATGGGCAGCGCGATGAGCGTGGAGAGCACCATGACTGCAAACGAGGTGACGATCAGGGGCAGGGCGCCGGTATAAGGCAGGCCGTTTTCGGCCGTGTTGGCCAGGTCCCACTTGGTGCCGGTAAAGAACTCGACGACCGAGACGCCGTCCTTGATAAAAGCCGAGAGGCCCTTTTGGGCGACCATAAAGATGAGTGCGGCAACGACAAGCGTCACGAGCGCTACGCACGCGCCCGTGACGCCCAGGCCCACGTTCTCAAGGTCGCGCTTTGGCAGCTGTTTTGCCATTGCAAACCTTTCCGGGGCGATTACTTATTTAGCGGAGACCTTGCCGCTGGCGTCCTTGACGACCTTCATGGCAGAAACGGGGATAAAGCCCTGCTCCTCGACGAGCTTGCCCTGGACGTCGTCGGAAAGCATGAACTCCAGGAAGGCCTTGGTAGCCTCGTCGGCGTCCTTTGCGCAGTACATGTGCTCGGTAGCCCAGATCTTAAAGGAGTCGTCGGTGACGTTTGCGCTCTTGGGCTCGATGCCCTCGACCTTGATGGCGTTGAACTTGGAGTCATCGAAGTGCGAGAAGTCGAGGTAGGAGATGGCGTTGTCGGTGCTGCCCATCTGAGTCTGGACGTCGCCGGACTTGTCGAGCTCGGCGTCGCCCTTAAAGTCGACGGCCTCGTCGCCAAAGACGGCAGCCTCGAAGGTGGCGCGAGTGCCGGAGCCGGCCTTGCGGTTGAGAACGACGATCTTGGCGTCGTCGCCGCCGACCTCCTTCCAGTTGGTGATCTGGCCGGAGAAGATGCCCTTGAGCTGCTCGAGGGACAGGTCGTCGACCTTGACGTTCTTGGAGACGACGGGACCCATGCCCACGACAGCGACCTCGTGGTCGACGAGGTTCTTGACCTGGTCGGCCTCGAGTTTGGTCTCGGCGAAGACGTCGGAGTTACCGATGGTGACGGTGCCGGCGGCAACAGCGGTCAGCCCCTTGCCCGAACCGTTACCCGAACCAGAGACGGAGACGTCGGGGTTAGCATTCATGAACTTCTCGGCAGCAGCCTCGACGAGAGCCTGGAACGAGGAGGCGCCGTCATAGGTCACCTCGCCGGAGACGGACTCGGCAGCAGCGGCGCTGCCCTTGTCGGCGGCGTCGGATGCGCCGGAGCCGCCGCAACCAACGAGACCGAGACCGACGATGCTGACAAGACCACCAGCAAGTCCGAGGAACTGACGACGAGAATAAGCCTGATCGAGCATGATCTTCCTTTCATACATGCGACTCGCGGGCACCCTGCCCGCTTTGCTGTTTGGAAAGATACGGCCTCGATCGGGCAGCGCCCGCGCCAGCTGCGGTTTCTTACGGTCATTTGATAGACCCTTACCGCAAACACGGCCCAGCCTTTACAAACGAATAACAATCCCCACCCAAGCATGGCACGCTTTTTACACCAATAAAAACAAAGTTGCGGTGAAATAGTTCCTGTTTGGCCGT
>CAJJVE010000032.1:0-12487 GCA_905196265.1 uncultured Collinsella sp.
CTTCTCGAACACGCGCGGCAGGTCTGCCGCACACACGCCGCAGCCGTTGTCCGCGACGGTAAGCTCGATGCGCTCGCTCGCCAGGCCCTCGTCCAGCAACGCGCCTGAAAACGTGATCTTCGCACCGTCCTCACGCGCGTATTTAATGCTGTTCTGAATGAGCTGGCCCAGAATAAACTCGAGCCACTTCTCGTCGGTAAAGACCTCAAAGTCGAGGTTCTCGCACACCGGCGCCACGTGTGCCGCGATGAGCTCACGCGCATTGGCCTTGATCGCGCCCGTCACCAGGGTCTTAAGATCCCAGCGGCGAATCAGGTAGTCGCGCTCCACGACTTCCGAGCGCGCGTAGTACAGCGCCTGATCGATATAACGCTCCACGCGAGCCAGCTCGCGACCCAGGTCATCCACACGCGACAGGTCGTCTTCGCCGCCGTCCAGGTTTTCCAAAATCAGGTGAGCCGCCGCCAGGGGCAGTTTGGCCTCGTGGACCCAACTCTCGATATAGTCGCGATAGTCATCGGTCTGACGCCGGCCTTCGGCAACCTCGTCGCAGGCAGCTTTGCCCACCCGGCGCAAGACCTCGTACTCGAGCTCGCCCTCGGCATAGGTCGGGCATTGCACCATCTCCTGCACCCATGCGGGACTCTCGAGCTCCTCTGCCGCGCGCTCCAGCTGTCGCAGAAAACGACGACGACGCGCGTACTCGATCACGATGCCGAACATGCCAAAAATAAAGGACACGCCGACCGCCACGACCACGATAGAAACGGGTGCGCCGGCGACCGTCAGCACAAAGCAGCTCAGCAGCACGCCGCAGGTCCACACGG
This sequence comes from uncultured Collinsella sp., assembly GCA_905196265.1. Classification (GTDB taxonomy): domain Bacteria; phylum Actinomycetota; class Coriobacteriia; order Coriobacteriales; family Coriobacteriaceae; genus Collinsella. Next base: position 828 of record CAJJVE010000032.1, read on the forward strand.
CGACGGGGAGCAGCGCATCTTTAAAGAACTTGCCAAACGACATAGCCGGCCCCTAGACCGAATAGCCTTGGCCGCGGTACGTCGTCAAATACCCCTTGATCCCGATTTTTTCGAGCGTGGTGCGCAGGCGGTTGATGTTAACGGTAAGCGTGTTGTCGTCCACGAAGGCATCGGAGTCCCACAAGTCCTGCATGATGGCCGAGCGCGAAACGATCTTGCCCGCACGGCTCAGAAGCAGCGAGAGGATACGCAGCTCGTTTTTGGTGAGCTCGGTGCTAGTGCCGGTTGCCGTATTGGTGACCATGGAGCGGGCGAGGTCGAGCTCCAGTCCCTTGTGGACGAGCGTGCTGCGCTCGCCTGCCGCCGCGGTGCGACGCAGCAAGGCATTGATGCGCGCCACGAGCACACGGGCGCTGTAGGGCTTGGGAACAAAGTCGTCCGCGCCGAGCGTCATGGCCATGACCTCGTCGATCTCGGTCGCGCGCGACGTGAGGACGATGATGGGAACCTCGGATTCGCGGCGAACCTCGTGGCAGATATGCTGGCCGTCCTTGACGGGAAGCGTGAGGTCGAGCAGCACTAGGTCGGGCGCGGCGGCGAGAATATCTCGCGAGACATGCTCAAACGATTCGCAGGCCTCGATTTCAAACCCGGCGCGGGCAAGAATGTCGACAAGTTCACGACGAATGGGTTCGTCGTCCTCAACGACATAAATCAGCGCCATGTGTCCTCCCGTTTCTCGTAACTTGCACTTTCCACACCATTATGCCCACGGCGTCGCAGCGATGCGACCCCGTGGGCATCTAATGTGACAATAGTGTTCGGTAGCCTTGAGAGAAAATAGGGGCCGACCGGTCCTAAACCGATCGGCCCCATCACTTCGGCCTCGAGCCCCTACTCGAGCGTACGCATGTACGCAGAGATGGCATCCAGGCCCTTCTGCAGGTCGCCGGTGTTATCGGAGTATGCATAGCCGATGCGCATGCTCTTGGGCTCCTCGAAGCAATCGCCCGGGGTGACGAGCGCGCCAGACTTCTTAATCATGTCGACGCAGAACGTCCTGGAGTCGATGTCGTAGTCGTAATACACGAGCGCGGTGGTACCCGCCTCGGGCTTGACGAACGACAGGTGCGGCTCGCTCTCGACCCACTTCTCCAGAACAGCAAGGTTCTGACGGACGATGCGGCGGCTGCGCTCAAGGATCACGGAAGCGTTGCCCAGAATCAGCTCCGCCACCGACTCGCTGAATATGCCGGCGGAAATCAGGTTGTAGTCGCGATGCGAGAGCAGTGCGCGACGGAGCTCCGGGCTCTTGGTGACCGCCCAGCCCAGACGCAGGCCGGCGAACGACCAGACCTTGGACATGGATGCGGTGACGATGGCCTTGTCGTACAGGTCAATCACGGACTCGGAGTACTCATCCGTCTGAGTAAGCAGACGGTAGACCTCGTCGCAGAGCACCCACGCGTCGTGTTTGCGTGCGACCTCGACAATCGCCTTGAGCGTATCGGTGTCGAGCAGGGCGCCCGTGGGGTTGTCCGGGTTATTGATGCAGATGAGCTTGGTATCGTCGGTCACCAGGGCATCGAGCGCGTCGACGTCAACGTGGTAGCCGTTCTTGCGGTCGAGCTGAAGAATATCGACCTTCGCACCGCACATCTCGGGAATCGAGTAAAGCTGCTGGTAGGTGGGCTTGACGGAGACTACATGATCGCCCGGTTCGACGAGCGTGGAAATAACCAGGGAGTTGGCACCGGTCGCGCCGTGCGTAGGCACGATATGCCCGGGCTCGACCGTCTTATAGAGACGCGCGACCCCCTCGAGGAAGCCGGGCTGTCCCTCGATGTCTCCATAGGTGAATCGGCGCGAGCACAGGCTATCGAGCCACGCCTTCTTGTCGGTGTTCGTAAGCTCGAACAGCTGGTCGAGCGTGAGGGAGTAGACGCACGTCTCCGCAACGTTGTGAGTGCACTTGGTCTCCCACTCATTCATCCACTGCTCGACGGCGAAATCCTTGATCTGCATTGTCGCTTCCTTTCCTTGACTTTCTTACAGTTCCACCACGGTGCCCAGCCCCGCCTCAACGGCGCGGTCGTAGGCGATTTTCGATGCCGAAAGGTCCTGAACGGCGATGCCCGACGTATCGAACACCGTCACCTGCTCGTCATCCGAACGCCCCGCAGCCTTGCCGGCGATGACTTCGCCGAGCTCCGCTTTGATGTCCTCGGGCGCGATGGCACCCTCGGCAACCGGAATCTCCAGCTCACCGGACGCGACCGATTGCTCGCGGTCGTCGGCGTAAACAGCGGCACGGGCGACAAGTGCCGAGGCGAGCTCCTGCTTGCCGGGCATGTCGGCACCGACGCAGGAGATATGCGTACCGGGGCGCACCCATGCATCGGGGATGATGGGCTTGGTCGCCGGCGTGATCGTCACGATGATGTCGGCCTCTACCGCGGCACCTTGGCCGTCGGCCGTCGCCTCGATGGAATAGGTGGATGCCTCGCGAGCATGCTCGCAGGCGCCCAAGATATGGGCGACCTCGTCTCGCATGCGCTCGACGCGGGCCTCGGGCGCGGCATCGGAAACCGGCTCCCACACTTTGACCTCGCCCACCTTGGGACAGGCGGCGAGCACGCCCGCCACCATATAGGTGCTCATATGGCCGGCACCCGCAACAAGCAGTTTGGACGCACCCGCCCGAGCCAGCCACTTGGCACCGAGCGCAGCGGCGGCACCGGTGCGAAGCCCAGTGACGGCGGAGGCATTGAGCAGCGCCAACGGCTCGCCCGTCGCGTTGTCGCACAGCAGCGTGGTGCCAAAGATCTCGGGCAGCCCCTTTTTAGGATTCTGGGAGAACCAAGCAGTGAGCTTGAGGCCGAAGAGGCCGCTTCCCGCCAACTCGCCCGAGCGGATATCCATATCGGCCACGCCGGGTTCGAACTGCTCATATACCATCGGCCACGCAACGCCCTTGCCCGTTGCCTTCTGGCGATATGCCTCCTCCACGGCAGCGATCGCATCCTCGATCGTCAGTACCTTGGAAACTTCTTCGGCCGATAGCACCACCATCTGCCCCATCATCGCTCCTCTCAGCGAAAGCTTTACGTTGCTTCACTGTACGGTTTAGTAACGATGCCGCCAAGGATCATTTATTGTTGGAATCTACAACGATTCTCAATCTGATTTTTCGTTTTATCAGCAGGTATTTGAACTATTTCTCGCATCAACGGCATATAGATGTGCAATTATCCTATTAATACCGGTACTTATTGTAGTAATTTACAAGGTGATGCTGATGCTATACACCATCTCGGACTTCTCACGGGAATATGAGGGGTCAGTCCGCCTAATCGCCGGCAGCGATGGCGTCTCGCGTGCCGTCTCCGGCGTCGGGATCCTCGATTATGAACTCGTGCCCGGCCTCAAGAACAAGTATCAGCGCGTCAACTTCAGTCCAGATGAGATCGTCCTCAGCACCTTCCTCTATGCGAAGGACGACCCATACCTCATCACTGAAGCCGTGAAATACCTCGTCGCCAAGGGAACGAGCGGTCTCATCATCAAAAACGTCCTGCACATCCCGATTCCCGACCAAGCCATCCGCTACGCCAACGCGCGGCACTACCCGGTCTTTCTCACGACCGACGACTCACTGTTCTTTGACAGCGTCATCTATGAGGTCAAACGGCATATCGAGCAGCTCGCGTCCATCGACTTCGCACAGCGCGAGATCGATGCCCTGAGGACAGACGCATCGCCCGAGTCGATCTGCCGACGCACCCGACGTCTCAACCCGTCATTTCTGGACGAAGCGGTCGCCCTGTTCGCATCGTTTGCAGAGCCCCTCGACCCGCGTACGTTTTTGCAAATCGAACGTCTCTGTGCAAAATCGACCCTCGCCGGATGCCACAACATGCTGGCACCCTATGACGGAGGTTTGTTATTCGTAGCGACAAGCGACTCGGAGCAGACGCTCGATGTGGAGCGAATCGTGCAGGCGCTCACGGAGCTCATCGAGGCTAGCGGCATCGATGGCGGAGCGGAAGGGCTCGGCATCAGCGATATTCTGTTTGGAGACGAGGCGGTGGCGCAGGCGATCTCGCAGGCGATTTACGCGCAGCGCCTATCTTGTCAACGAGCCGAGGGGCCCGTCCGCTATACGCAGCTCGGCATCCTGAGAACCGTGATGCCTTTTGCGGAAACCCCGGAGATGCGATCGTTCTCGGAGGCGATTCTCTCGCCGATACGCGAGCACGACAGTGAGCATGGCAGCGAGCTGGAATCCACGCTCGCCGCATTCATCGAGAACGACCGACGTATCGAGCGAACCGCCAAGCAGACGAGCCAGCACCCGAACACGATTCGATATCGCCTCGATAAGGTGACAGCCCTCACCGGACTGAGCTACAAATGCGCCCCGGAGATGGAGCAGCTGTCGCTCGCCTACGCCATCGAACGCGCTCGCTCGCTTCAGTAAGCCCACCCCGCCTTGAGGTTAGGAGCGGCGGGCACGGAGCTTTTCGTAGCCGTCGGCAAAGAAGGCGACCGTGGCGGCGTCGGCCTCCGCGGCGTCGGCCTCCGCGGCGTCCGTCTCGGTTGCGGGAACCACGCCGTGTTCGTCGCTCACCAGGAACAGGGCACCCTTGAGCTGCGCGGGAATGTCTACGCGCGTGACCGGGATGCCCTTGGTCTGGGCCAGCTGTTCGATGAGCGTCGCCGTGCCGCACAGGCACTCGTCCGCCGGCGCCACAAAGGCAAGCTCGCCGTTGTTGACGGCGGCGAGCAGCTCGGGCGCCACGCCGGTCTCGTCGGCTTCGGAGCGGGCCTCGGCAGAACGGGCACGCAGCGCCTTGGCCGACGTGTCGGCCAGCGGCTCGTACTCCCCCACCGTCATGGCGGCATTGCCGTTAACGTCGATCACCAGCATGAGCACGCCGTCGCGTGCGGTGTAGTCGCCCTCGGCAAGTGACCACTCAACGTGCTGTTTGGCCCAACTGAGCATGTTATGGGTAAGTGGCTCGCCCTGCACCAGACGCTCGGACAGCGCGCGGATGTGACGGTTGAGCATGGGCACCTTTTTGTTGGACATACGCCAACGGCAGATGAGCGCGGGCTTGTCGAGCGTGAACTTCTCGACCGCCTCTTGATTGGCGCAGAAATCCTCGTACGCACGCTGATCCTCGGCATTGCCAAACAGCTCGGCATCATCAATCTGGGGCATGGTTGTACCTTTCGTGTTAGTCATTCCGTCCTCTTATACCAAAAAGACGGCCCTCCAAACGGAGCGACCGTCTTTTGCGGAGATTATTTTGTCCCAGGGCGGAACTTAGTGGCGGAAGTGGCGGGCGCCCGTAAAGACCATCGCAATGCCATGCTCGTTGCAGGCCTGGATGCTCTCGTCGTCGCGCTTGGAGCCGCCGGGCTGGATGATGCAGGTCACACCATGCTCGGCAAGCACGTCGACGTTGTCGCGGAACGGGAAGAATGCGTCGCTTGCGCAGGCAAAGCCGCCCTTCTCCACGCCCTCGCGCTCGCAGAAGTCCTCGGCACGCTCGCAGGCCAGCAGCGCAGAATCCACGCGGTTGGGCTGGCCCGGGCCCATGCCAATGCCAGCCTTGCCCTTGGAGACCAGGATGGCGTTGGACTTAACGCCCTTGCAGACCTTCCAGGCAAACTCGAGCTCGGCCATCTCGGCGTCGGTGGGCTTGCGGTCGGTGGGGAACGTAAAGGTCGCGGGGTCCTCGGTCACGTGGTCGACCTCCTGCACCAGCATGCCGCCGTCGACGGAGCGCAGCTCCACCTGGGCGCCGTGGTCCACGCCGCCGGTAGCCAGCACGCGCAGGTTGGGGCGCTTAGCCATACGCTCGAGTGCCTCGGCGGTGTAGCTCGGGGCGATAATGACCTCGACGAACTGCTTGTTCTGATCGGCGAAGTGCTCAACCAGTTCAAAGGGAACCTCGCGGTTGCAGGCGATGATGCCGCCAAAGGCGCTCTTGGGATCGCAGGCGAAGGCGCGGTCGTAGGCGGCCGTGATGTCCTCGGCAACGGCGGAACCGCAGGGGTTCTGGTGCTTGAGGATCACGCAGGCCGGCTCGTCGAACTCGCGGACCAGGTTCCAGGCGGCATCGGCATCCAGATAGTTGTTGTAGCTGAGCGGCTTGCCCTGGATCTGCTCGGAGCCCACGAGCGGGAACTGCGAGCTCGCGGTGTTCTCGCAGCCCTCGGCAAAGCGGTAGACCGTAGCCTTCTGCTGAGGATTCTCGCCATAGCGCAGGTCGTCGACCTTCTCCAGCGAGATCTCGAGCTTGGCAGAGGTGTCCGCCACGTCGCTTGCCTGGGCGGCAAGCCAACGGGAGATAGCCGTGTCGTAGGCGGCGGTGGTCTGGTAGACCTTCACCTGCAGGCGACGACGGGTGGAAAGCGTGGTGCAGCCACCGGTCTCGCGCATCTCGGCCAGGACGACGTCGTAGTCGGCCGGGTCGGAGATGACAGTAACGCTCGCGGCGTTCTTAGCGGCAGAGCGCAGCATGGAGGGGCCACCGATGTCGATGTGCTCGATGGCATCCGCGAAGGTGACCTCGGGGTTGGCGACGGTCTTCTCGAACTCGTACAGGTTGACGACAACCAGGTCAATCAGCTTGATGCCGTGCTGAGCGGCCTCCTGCATGTGCTGCTCGGAATCGCGACGGGCAAGCAGCGCGCCGTGGACCTTGGGGTGCAGCGTCTTGACGCGGCCGTCCATCATCTCGGGATAGCCCGTGAACTCCTCGATGGGGGTTACGGGAACGCCCGCGTCCTCGATGGCACGAGCCGTGCCGCCCGTAGAGATGATCTCGACGCCAAAGTCGTCAACCAGCGTCCGTGCGAAATCGACGACGCCCGTCTTATCGGTAACCGAGATCAACGCGCGTGCGATCTTCACATCAGATCCCATGCAGTCCTCCTGTCTGGTACGCCGCCGTGCTCTGTGAGTCGGTGATACGTCGATCTGCAGCGCTCGCGCAGCGGCATTGAAAATACTGATTCAATGTAACGCATCGAGCGCGACGATGCACCCCGCAACGCACGGCTGTGCAGAAAAAGCTTCGAGCGGGGGGTTGCAGGAGCGCCACTGGGCACGGTGAGTTGATGGAACACAGCGGCACCATAATTAGATGCCAACGGCGTGGTAGAACTGTGCTCGATATGCATCCGCAATAGAAAGAGGCACCATGGTCTCGCGGGTTCTCTACCGACCGTTTGATACCGAAGATTTCGACGCCATCGCGCTGATCTTGCAGCAGCTTTGGCACAACAACTCGGATAACGATGAGTACAACCGCCTTGAGGCCGCGTGCGATCTTGCCTACTGCCTTTCGTCATCGACGTTTTCGCAGGTTGCCGTAATCGACGGTCAGGCGCGCGGCATTGCGCTTGCACGCGCAGGACAGAGCTCCGGCGTCACTATCAACGAACATTGGATGGATACTGAGCGTGCGCTGCTGTCGCAAATGCGCGAGCTGGAGCCCGATGCCTGCGCCGAATATCTCTCGTTTGTGCGCGCCACCATTCGAACCAACAACCGCCTGCTCGAATGCAGCCCGCTGCCGCACGACAACGAGGTCACGCTGCTTGCCGTAGATCGCGATGTCCACGGCCTGGGCGTTGGCACGGTTCTGCTCGACGCCGCAATCTCGCATCTGTCCTCGCGCGGGGCGACCAGCGCACACCTGTACACCGACTCCAACTGCTCGTGGAAGTTCTACGAGCTGCACGGCTTTAAGCGCACCGCCACGCACCGCGCCAACCGCGAGGAACGCCGCCACGCCATGCCGCGCGAAAGCTTCCTCTACGAACTGGACCTAACCGTCTAGGCCCAGCAGCCATACCTAGTCGTTGGGGACGTTCTTAAATGACTAGTCGTTGGGGACAGTCTTCGTAGGTAGCGCATAAAAAGGGGATGGACTTTCCCCGACAGCTGTCGAGAAAAGCCCATCCCATAGCTTACGACCGTTAGAACGTTCCGCCGCCGCCTCCGCCGACGCCGCCGCCTCCGCCGCCCGAGAAGCCACCGCCACCGCCGCCGCTCGAGCTATCGGAACTCGAAGCCAGCTCACGGATGCTCTCGTGATACACGTCGTTAAACGAATCGAGGGGGGACTGGTTTCCGTAATGATGGTAGTACCACCAGTAGCAGGGGTAATTGTCGTAGAAACCGTCGGACTCGCGCACCTCGGGAGGAACAGCCTCGGCAAGCTGACGCAGGACTTCCTTCGAAACGCCCAGCGCCACGCCCATCACCAGAAGTTTATTCCACAGGACCAGATCGCCGGGGACGGCTTCCTTTAGGCGCGTGAAGTCCTCGAGCCAATGCTTAAGCGCCTTGCAGCGCGCCGCCACCTCGGCGCCCTCCGGCGTAAAGCGGCGGAACGTAAGGCCCACGCCAATACCCACCAGCACAATCGGCACCGAGATAAGCGCGGCGATAATGTTCACCTGTGCGCCGTCGGTAAAGAAAATGGATCCCATGGGAACAAAGGCGATCAGAATACCGAGAACCAGGCAAAACACCATTGCAACGATGCCGTCCGAGGCAACGTACTCGCTATCGGCCAGCTTGCCCTTAACGGTGTTCTGATAGTCCTCGAGCTTGTCGCCCACGGGCGTAGCGTGCTGCTTGACGTAGTGCTGCAGCTCGTCAAACGTGCGCGAACGATCACCGTTCTCGTCGGGCTTAGCGCCGGCAAAGAAGACCTTAAGCACCATGTGGTCAATGCCCTTGGCCGACTTCCAGCCCGCATCACTCACCGTCACGCGGTAGGTCTGCTCCTCTTTCTCGCGCCCCAGCAGGCCCTTCTTAGCCTTAGTCACGGTCGCCTGATCCAGCTTGATCACACGGTCGTCAGTGAGCTTCATGAGCGTGGCGATATATGCCTGATCGGGCACCTCGTTCCAGCTCATGAGGGCCGAAAGCACGGCGGGATGGTCGGCCGAAGGCACATCGCGGAAATATTCGTCCTGGAAAAGCGGCTTGGGCTTGCGGCGACGCAGCTTGAGCACAACGATTGTGCCGGTAAAGGCCACCGCCGCGACAACACTTAGCACGGCAAGTGCATTGGCAATCATGCGAGCGTGAGCGCGGCGGGCGTTAGCCTCGTCGGCCCATTCTTTCTCTTCGCTCAGGATCGTTGACATGCGCTCCTCACTTGAAGCGGAAAGCCATGGCACCCAGTCGCTGGGGAAGGCGATGCGCGCCTCGGCGAATTCGCCCTGATGCACGCAGGGAATGGTATAGGTGACCACGGGCTCGTCCTCATCGAGTGACACATCGCCCGTCAGCGGACCGTGGCCCCATGCGCGAAAGTTATCGCCCTTGACGGCCGCCGTCCCGGCAGCAGCATTTGCGAAGTACACTTCCATCTCGACGTCATCGGAATCCGCGGACCAGCCGTCACCCACGAACTTCCAGTAGAGCTCGGCGGTATCGGCCCAGTTCATGACCGCACCGGTCATGGTGTAGCTCACGTAATAGATTGCGCTGTCGCCGCTCTCGTGGGGGCTGAATACCTTGATCTTTACGCCGTCACCGGTCTGCTCGACCGTGTAGACGCCAGAGTCGCCCTTGTTCGCGCTATCGACTTTGTTGAACGCGGTGTCCTCTTCCTCGACACTCAGCACGTCGACGCCCGCCGCGCCGCCCTGCTGGTTGGTGCCCGTATTGATCTCCCAAAACACGCCGTTGATGTCGTCGTCGAAATCGAACTGGCGTCCCTCGACAACGGTCAGCGATCCATCGGCCTCAACCGTGGCGCCGATGTAGGTTTGGCTCATGGAGTAGCCGTCGGCGTGTGCGGCGGCAGGCAGCAGCAACAACGCAAGCGCGACGAGTGCGCAGACGGAAGCGAATCGCGCGAATAGGCGGCGCTGCCGACAGGTCTTGGCAACGGGGGCGTTCATAGGCACATCCTTTGTCTGTGATACCAACAGCGCCATTGTCCCACGTTTACGGACACACATGACGAATATCTAGGCGACCGGAGCGCCAAACGGGATGAAAGTCACGCCCGCCGCCAGCAGCTAGTCATTGGGGACGTTCTTAAATGACTAGCCGTTAGGGACACTCTTTGGCATGGCATGCGCCAACGATAGATACCATTTCACAGCTCCGTCACAGGTGTAGTGGCTTTGTGTTGCTGCGACGCGCTCTGATTGAGCCCGCGGGCAAGGGGCATAAAACAGTTGAGCGAAAACGGTTTGCCCCTTTGCCGTTCGCTCGAGGATCATGTCCCCCTTTTCCGCGGAAACCCCGGCAGTTGCGAAGAGCTGCCGGGGTTTCTGTCGTCTAAGGTGCCGAATTGATGGACAGGAATCAAAGCGCCGAGTCTGCGGCCCGCCATACGCAATGCGGGGCTTCGACAACTTGCGGACCACAGTGACGTCTCCCCACCGCGCCCCGCGCTATACTCGTCCGCATGGATATCAACGCACGCAACATAGCAACACACACCGCGGACGCGCCAGCGATGCCGCCCGCCTCTGCCCCCGCGCCCGTCGTGGGCCGTTTTGCCCCGTCGCCCTCGGGCCGCATGCACCTGGGCAACGTGTTCAGTTGCCTGTGCGCGTGGCTTTCGGCCCGCAGCCAGGGTGGCCGCATCGTACTGCGCATCGAGGACCTGGACGATCGCTGCAAGCGCCCGGAACTTGCCGCTCAACTGATTGACGACCTGGCCTGGCTGGGGCTTGAGTGGGACGAAGGCCCCTACTACCAGCACGATCGCCTGGACTTGTACGAGGACGCCCTGCACCAGCTGCAAGACGCCGGCCTCACCTACCCCTGCTTTTGCACGCGCGCCGAGCTCCACGCCGCGAGCGCACCGCACGCCAGCGACGGCACGCCCATCTATCGCGGCGCCTGCCGAGGCCTTTCTGCCGAGGAGGTTGCCCGCCGCAGCATCCTGCGCGCTCCGGCCACGCGCCTGCGCGTGCCCGCCGTCGACGACCTCGCAGACGATGTGGTCGAATTTGTGGACCGCACGTATGGTGCCCAATGCGAGGCGCTCGCCACCGAATGCGGCGACTTTTTGGTGCGCCGCAGCGACGGCGTGTTTGCCTATCAGCTAGCCGTGGTGGTCGATGACGCCGCCATGGGCGTCACCGAGGTCGTGCGCGGATGCGACCTGCTGGGCTCCACGCCGCGCCAAATCTACCTGCAGCATCTGCTGGGACTTCCCACGCCGCACTACGCGCACATTCCGCTGCTCATGTCGCCGGACGGCCGCCGCCTTTCCAAGCGCGACCGCGATCTGGACCTGGGCGAACTACGCGCCCGGTTTGGCACGCCCGAGGCACTGCTGGGCTGGCTCGCCGGGCAAACGGGCATCGCGCCGGACACCACGCCGCGTACCGCCGAGCAGTTGGTCGAGCACTTTGGCTGGGATGTCATCCGCGCGCACCGGGAGAACATCACTGTAACGGTCGAGTAGCCAGCCACCGCGCCTCTACGCAACATCCCAGGGCTGGAGTTCGTCACCCAGGCGAACGATGCAGTCGTAGAGCACGGTGTGGCGTTCGGCCGGGTTGGCATCCCGATGGAAATGCCCGTAGTACCAGCGTTTGTAATCCAAGTGGTCTTCCAGCTCATCGAAAAATGCCGTGAGCTGATCAACGGCGGGGTAATT